>CANQYU010000015.1 GCA_947628145.1 uncultured Bacilli bacterium
CCCCTTATTATTTCGGGAGGAAGTTTTAATTCTAATAATTTATATATTGATGCTGATAGAGCTGTTAAAAGACTTAAAGAGGACGAAGATTATGCCGTAGATGCTAAAACAAAGAATGTATCTTTAACAGAAGCGGGTAGTAAAAAAATAGAAGAAATATTTCATTTAAAAAATTTATATGATATTGATAATACAGCTTTAGTCCATCATTTAAATCAAGCTTTAAAAGCTAATTATGGATTTAAAAAAGATGTAGATTATGTTGTGCAAGAAGACCAAGTTATTATTGTCGACCAATTTACAGGACGGCTTATGCATGGTAGACAATTTAGTGAAGGATTACATCAAGCAATTGAAGCTAAAGAAGGCGTAACTATAAATACAGAAACAAAAACTATGGCTACAATTACTTTCCAAAATTTATTTAGAATGTATAATAAATTATCAGGTATGACTGGTACAGCTAAAACAGAAGAAGAAGAATTTAGAAATATTTATAATATGTATGTTATTCAAATACCAACTAATAAACCAGTTATAAGAGAAGATTTAGCAGATTTAGTTTATGCGAATAGTAAAGCTAAATATAAAGCTATTGTCAATACAGTTAAAACAATTCATGAAACTGGACAACCAATTTTAATTGGTACAATTAGTGTTGAAGCTAACGAATATTTAAGTGGACTTTTAAAAAATGCCCATTTACCTCATGAGGTATTAAATGCCAAAAATCATGAAAGAGAAGCGGAAATTATTGCTAAAGCTGGAGAAAAAGGCGCTATTACCTTAGCTACTAACATGGCTGGTCGTGGTACAGATATTAAGCTTGGCGAAGGTGTTAGAGAACTCGGAGGATTATGTGTAATTGGTACAGAAAGACACGAATCACGAAGAATTGATAATCAGCTTAGAGGTCGTTCAGGTCGACAAGGAGACCCTGGTATGAGTCAATTTTTTGTCTCTTTTGAAGACGATTTAATGCGTCGTTTTGGGGGAGATAAAATTAAAGGAATGCTTCAAAATTTAGGTATGGATGATTCCGCGATTAGGAGTAAAACGTTTACCAAACAAATTGAAGCGGCTCAAAAGAAAGTGGAAGGAAATAACTACGATATAAGAAAAAGTTTACTAGATTATGATAATGTCTTAAATGAACAAAGAGAAATAATATATTCTAGACGTAATGAAGTTTTAGATATGGACTCTATTCATGATAGAGTATTAGAAACATTTAAAAATACAATTGCCGATTTATGTGAGGCTCATTTAGCTCCAGAAGGATATTTAACAGAATCAGATAAAGACGAAATAGTAGAGTTTATTAATAATAACTATTTAAAAGGCAATTCTTTAAAGTTTGTGGATATTAAAGATTTAAATGATGACGATACTGTTAAATATATTACCGATTTAGTTATTAAAGATTATGAAGAAAAAGTAAAAGATGTTCCAGTTAAAGATGATTTTGAGAAAGCCATTACTCTTAGAGTAATAGATTCTAACTGGGTTGACCATATGAGTGCAATGGAACATTTAAAAGAAGGTATAGGACTTAGAGGTTATGGTCAAGTTAATCCAGTTCAAGCTTATACAATGGAGGGATTTGAGCTTTTTGAAGAATTCTTACAAAGGATTGATAAACAAATAGCTACTTTCTTACTTAATGCGGAAATTAGACAAAATATTGAAAGAAAACAAACTTTAGATGGTAAAGCTAATGATGGTAAAGAAAAGGTAAAAGCAACACCAAAAAGAGTTAATAAAATTGGAAGAAATGACCCATGTCCATGTGGCTCAGGTAAAAAGTATAAAAATTGTTGTGGAAAGTAGCAACTTTAAAAAGAATATAAATAAAAAATACTATAAAAATTGAAACATTTTCCTTATTTTTCCTTGCATTTTGAGGGAGAAGATGGAAAATGTTTTAAAATTAAGAGGTACAACTGAAAATAAATTATTCAGATGAAGATGTTATAAAAGGAGAAAAAGCTATATTTTTGGCTGGGCCCCCGCCAAGAGGCAAATATACAGTTTCATGGAGAATATAAGCGTGCAACATTTTAGAAAGTATAGGCTTTGATGTCATAGTATATGTTCCTGAATATTCTAATTGGAAGCCAAAGGAAAGTTATATTGAGCAAGCAATGTGGGAAAGAATTGCTTTAACTGAGGTAACAACTATAGTATTTTGGATTCCAAGACATTTACCAGATATGCCAGCATTTACTACTAATGTTGAATTTGGATATTGGTTACATACAAGAAAAGTAGTGTATGGAAGACCTGATAACGCGGAAAAAATTAAGTATTTAGATTGGCTCTATGAATTAGATTATGGTAGTAAACCAATAAATAATCTTCAAGAATTATTACAGTTAGCAGTCACAAAAATTAATGAAGAAAAATTAAATAAAGTATTAAGAAATATGGGATTATACTGAGCATGCGGTCATGGTAAGATGCTGTGAAAAGTAAAAAATAATTTTATAGAAAAGGAGGGAAATGATGTTAGAGCTAAAAGTAGCTAACCAAATTATTAATTATACTAAAATAAATGATGAGGATTATATTTCTATTACAGATATGCTTAAGTCAAAAGATGGAGATTTTTTTGTATCTGATTGGCTTAGAAATAGAAATACCATTGAGTTTTTAGGAATTTGGGAGGAACTTCATAATCCTAATTTTAATTATGGCGAATTCGCCATAATTAAAAGTCAAGCAGGTTTAAATAGTTATAAAATTAGTGTTAAGGAATGGGTTAGTAAAACTAATGCTATTGGTATTATCTCAAAAACTGGAAGATATGGCGGAACATATGCGCATAAAGATATTGCTTTTGAATTTGGCATGTGGATTAGTCCAAAATTTAAATTATTGTTAATTAAAGAGTTTGAGAGACTAAAACAAGAAGAACAAAAACAATTAGGATGGAGTGCTAAAAGAGAATTATCTAAAATTAATTATAGAATTCATACTGATGCAATAAAAAATAATTTAATACCACAAAAGTTAACCAAAAATCAAATAAATTTTGTTTATGCTGAAGAAGCTGATGTATTAAATATGGCATTGTTCGGAATGACAGCAAAAGAGTGGAGAGAAAAGAATAATAATTTAAATGGTAATATGAGAGATTATGCTACTATTGATGAACTTATATGTTTAGCAAATTTAGAAAATTTAAATTCAGTATTTATTAATTATGGATTATCTCAAGCTGAAAGACTTGAGAGATTAAATACAATTGCTATTTCTCAAATGAAGATATTGTCTGAAAATAATATAAA
This sequence comes from uncultured Bacilli bacterium, assembly GCA_947628145.1. Taxonomy (GTDB): domain Bacteria; phylum Bacillota_I; class Bacilli_A; order RF39; family UBA660; genus Caccenecus. The sequence continues at coordinate 3,291 of CANQYU010000015.1, forward strand.
ATATTTAAAAAATAATATAAAGAATGAAATCATAAAAAATGAAAACTGATATAGTAACGACTGAAATTATGGTAAAAGAAAATAAAATTGGAATAATGCGAGTAGGTAATGTTAATTATATTTCTCTAACTGATTTAGCAAGATATGCAAATCGGGAAGATTCATCTGGAGTAATAAGGAAATTGAGCGTCTAACAAGAATTCTTTTGATTATTATAGTTTAGGGGAGAAATTAACTTGACAAAATAAAAAATAAAATTTAGAATTACATTAAATTTAGAATTATTAAAGGAGGGAAAAGTTTTACTTTCTTTTTTTAGTAAGGATGTGATTTTATGGATGAGGTTAATATAAGATTATTGAAAGATACTGATGCTGATTATAAATTGTTAGAAAAATGGTGCCAAGAAGAAGAAATTTATTCTAATTTTGAACAAAGAATATTAAATGAACAAGAAATAAAAGAAAAATATTATCCTCGAACTTTAAAAAAGGCAAAAGTGCCAGTTTATATGATTGAATATAAACAAAAACCGGTAGGAATTATTCAATATAAATTAGTAAATGAAGAAGATAAAAAATTATATCAGTTAACCGGTAATTATATTTATGAACTTGATATATTTATTGGCGAATTAAAAGAACAAAACAAAGGAATAGGTAAGCGGGCAATAGATATATTATCGGAATTTTTGGATAAAGAAAAGAATGCTCAATTGTTAGTAATGTGTCCTTTAAAAAGTAATGTCAAAGCTATAAATTGCTATAAGAAATGTGGCTTTTATATAAAAGATTATCTTGCTTTAAAAGATACAATAGGAGTACTACAAACCTATGCTTTGATGGTAAAAGAAAAATAGTCAAGGTTTTATTCTTTATCAAAAATTATTTCTTATATATTAAGAAAGTTCATGATTAAAATGGAGTAAGGGATTATTTATTTTAATAAATTTGCAATTTTTAGGTTTTAGGTTTATAATATAGCTCAAAAAAAGGGGGTTTATTATGCCAACGGACGAAAATTGGGTTAAAATTATTAGATATAGACAAGCTATATATGCGGCAAGTTCTTTAGAAGAAAAATTAAAAATTTTAAAGGAAGCTTATCAATTTGCCAAAATCGTGGCGCCTTCTTATGATGCTCAAGCTGGCTTTTATGGGTATAATAATATTTCGGGAACCATATTAGAATGTGAAAGAGCCATTCCCTTAGAATTTTTAATTGATAACAACCCAGTTATGGATGATATAGAAATAAAAGACGATTTAGCTAATATTAAAGAAGACGAGGTTGTTTTAGCTAAAATTGTGAGTGAGGCTCGAAAACAATTATTACAAGATATTAATATTTTTTTAATAAGAAAGTTATCTTTAGAAAAATGTGATTTAACTAATTATTGTTTAAAAGCTAGTCAATTTATTGAAGAATATTGTAAACGAAATAATATTGCTTGTATTTGTAAAGTAATTGAACCAGGTTATATTAAGTATTCTCGGTTATATGGAGGATTTGGTTCGCATGCTTTTTGTATCGCTAGAATTAATGAGCATGATTATTTAATTGATATAACTTATAGTCAGTTCTTTCAAATAGGTAAAAATATGTTAGATAGAATAGGAATACCTAGAATTCCTAGTTCTAATGTAGGAGCATATATGGTCATGGATGAGCAAAGAAAAAAAGTTGCTCAAAAAATATTAACAGATGGATATATTTTACTTACAGATGATGTTTTAAAAAATTATTTAGATGGTTTTACGATTTTCTTTAGAAATGGTTTATATTATGAAAAAACTCAAGATTTTAATTATACAACTAGTTATACAGCTTCAGATTATAAACAATTTTTAAAAGGAAATGATAACCAATTACTGCATGAAGAAAGAGAAAATTTAGGTTATATGAAAAGGGTTCTTAAAGAACCTAGGATGGATTTTAATAAAAAATAATGGGAGGTTTTATAGATGAAAAATAGTGCATTAGAAAATGATTTTTCCAGATTTATTAAATATTTAAGAGCTAAATATAATTTATCTTTAAAAGATTTTTCGGCCTTAATAGGTTTTTCCGCGGCATATGTTTCAGATTTGCAACAAGGTTTTAGATTACCAACAAAAAATGTGGTTGGAAATATTATTAATGCTTTAAATTTAAATGAAATGGATAAAAGAGGATTATATGATGCCGCCGGTAAAGCTTTAAATGAAATTCCTTTTGATTTACATAGATATTTAATAGATAATGAAGATATTTTAAAACAAATAATTGAAGAAATGGAAAATACTAAAAGACTAAGTAGAAATAAAAATAGCTAGATAATAGTCTTTTTTTATATAAAATAATAAGAATATTATAATTAATAGAATTTATAGAATAATGAAAATAGCTCTATTAAATTAGGCTTAAGTATTAGGAGAATATTTTAAAATAGTATTTAAAATAGTTTTATGTTATAATTATTAAAGGTGGAACTTATGGATAATAAAGAAAAAATTGATTTACTGAAAAAGATGGAAAGTAAATTAAATGATATTGGGAGGTCTCTTTGACGTTGCAAAATTAGAAGAAGAAAAAAAAGATTTAGAAATAATTATTAATAAAAGTGATTTTTGGAATGATTTGTCCCAGGCTAATAAAACTTATCAACAATTTAAAAATTTAAATAAAAAATTAAAAGAATATAATAATTTAAAAGAAAATATTGCTTTATTATTAGAACTTATTAACATTGAAGATGTAGAATTAGAAGAAATATTAAAAGTAAAAGATGCTTTAGAAGAGTTAGAAATTAAAACTTTACTTAATGGTAAATATGATGGTAACAATTGTTATTTAGAAATACATCCGGGGGCTGGAGGAACCGAAGCTTGTGATTGGGCCCAAATGTTACTTAGAATGTATGAACGATTTTTAGTTCAAAATGGTTATACTTATAAAGTGCTTGAAGAACAAGCTGGAGATGAAGCGGGTCTTAAAAGTGTTACATTATATATTGAGGGAGACTTTGCTTATGGCTATTTAAAGGGAGAAGCTGGGGTCCATCGATTAGTTAGAATATCGCCTTTTGATGCTAATAAAAGAAGACATACCTCTTTTGCTTCCGTCATGGTAACTCCCGAAATTATTAACAATACCGATATTGTTCTTAAAGATAGCGATTTAAAAATAGATGTTTATCATTCGAGTGGCGCAGGTGGACAGTCAGTTAATACATCTAATTCCGCGGTTCGAATTACCCATTTACCAACTAAAATTGTAGTTACTTGTCAAACGGAAAGAAGCCAACTACGAAATAAAGAAATTGCTTTGGAATTATTAAAAAGTAAACTGGAACAACAACGAGAAGAAGCCGAAGAAAAAAAATTACAAACTATTAAGGGAGATGTTAGTAATATAGAATTTGGTAATCAAATTAGAAGCTATATATTAGAACCTTATAAATTAGTTAAAGACCATCGTAGTAAATATGAAGATAATGAGCCACTTAAAGTATTAGATGGGGAGCTTAAACCAATAATAGAAAGTGTATTAAAAAATAAATAGTTTTAAATAACTATTTTTTTATGACAAATAGGACAAGTTAGTCTTATTTTTTTATTGGCTATTTCTTTAATATTTTGTAATAAATTATTAATTTCTATGGGCATTTTACATTTATAAGAACAATATTCACATTTAAGATAGGATGGTTCGATTAAATATTTTTCTTTAGGTAGAAGACTAGCCATATTAGTATTTAAAACTTTGGAAATATTATTTAAGGCACTAATAGAAAAAGCTTGATAAGTATTACTTTCAATATTAGCAATAAAAGATAAAGAATAATTAGTTAGTTCGGCTAATTTTTCTTGCGTTATTCCTAAATTATGACGGGCTTTCTTAATATTTTTTCCTATTTCATTATATAATTCTATATCATTCATTTTTTCCTCACAACTTAATATTAACACATAAAAAAAGCAAAATTTGTCAGATTTTGTCGAGAGATTTATTTTTTTTGGGAAATTAATTTACCACCACATTTAGGACAGGTAAAGGTTGGCTCTTTTTCTTTACTTTTTCCAACAGAATAAATAAAATCAAAAACATCTATTACCTCAATAGGCATGTCAATAGAATTAGAACAAGTGGTACAAACATAATGAACGCTAGAATTATTAACAGGTCCTAAACTTTTAGTATCATAACAAATTTCATGTAAGCTAACTCCTAAAGCGGTCGCGATTCGCCATAGGGCGCCAAGAGAAAAAGTTTGATGGGTAGAGGATTCAATGTTGGCAATAAATGATGGGGAATAATGAACTAAAGCGGCTAATTCGTCTTGCGTTAAGCCTCGCATTTTCCGATATTTTTTAATATTTTGCCCTACAAATCCATACACGTAGTTTTCGTCGTTACGATTAAACCTCATGATACTACCACCTACTACAATTTAATTATAATTCCCAACTATTTTAAAGTTACTAACACAAATAATAGAACTTTTTAAAAAAGTTCTATAAATAGTAGACTTTTTTGCCGAAATATGGTATATTAAACGAGAATAAGAGAAAGGAGTAAAATAATGGAATTTGAAACATTATGGTCAGGGAAAAAACGGTTTTGGTTGCGTTTGAGCCTAGGTGTTTCCTTGGTTGTCCTTGTTCTATTTGGAACTTTAACTTGGTATTTTTCCTATGCTAAGTATCGAAATACGAAATCTATTCCTTTAGCTCAGGGAACAATAAGTTATTCTAGGGCGGACTTTAGTATGCTGGCAGTAAATGTTAAAAAAACAGAACAGGGTAAGTATGAGACTCAAGCTGATATTCCAACTGGAAATTTTACTTTAAATGAGGGCTCTACTTATTGTGTAGTGGGAACAGATACCAAGCATTTGGACTATGTTTCTTTTGAATATGACTCTGTGGCTGGAACAGTTGACTTTAAAGGAGTTAAAGAAACTAATACTAAATGTTACTTATTCTTTGATGTTGTAACAAAAACAACTGGAGAACAAATGTTGGCTAAGTTGGAAGCTCAAGCAAGCAAAAAATATACAACATCACCAATGCCAACAATAAGTTCAACAGATACAACAAGTTCAACAGGTAAATTATATACAACACAAGATAACTATGGAACAAGCTATGTATTTAGAGGAAATGTACAAGATAACTGGGTCAAATTTGCTAATAAAAGATGGAGAATAATCAGGATAAATGGAGATGGAACATTAAGATTGATTTATCAATGTGGAACTGCTGATTGTAAGGATACAACAGGAAACAATACCCAAATAAACGGGGGAACTGATATAGCATATAATGCCATATATAATGATAATACCTATGTAGGATATTATAATCAAAATGGAACAACAAGTAAATATCCAGATGCTCATCAAGGAAAAAATCCAAGTACCATCGCCAAATATATAAATGATTGGTATAGTGGAACAGGCGCTATGACAGGATATACAAAATATCTAAGTGGAAATACAGGCTTTTGTAACGATAGACAAATAGCACAAGTATCAAGAAGCAGTTATTACAATACAGGATATGGTGGGACATCAAGTAATGCCACCGCATATGCAGCAGTAGATAGATTTCTTGATTCTTCATGGAACTGGCTTGGAACTCAAACACCAGATTTAAGATGCGGAGTAAATCCGCAAATCAAAGCAGTAGATAAAGCAGCATTACAAAGAGATTTATATACAACAAGTGAGGAAACAGGAGACGGAAATGGAATACTAACATATCCAGTAGGATTAATTACTGCGGATGAGGTCGCAATGGCAGGAGGAAAAGGTGGAGCCTCAAATTCAAGTTATTACTTATATACAAACAAGTATTACTGGACCATGTCTCCGTCTTACTTTTACGGTAGTAGTGCTAACGTGTTCATTGTGGGTAATAATGGCGACTTCGGCAACGACTACGTGAGCAGCACTGATGGTGTGCGTCCAGTAATCAATCTGAAAGCTAATATAACATTCTCAGGGGGAAATGGAACAAGTGGTAGTCCATTCGTAGTAGCGACGTAAGCTGCTACGAATGAGTGGAACTCATTCAAGGAGTGCAGTGTTGGAGGCTCAAAATGTCTCGTCATTTTGGGCCTTTCTCACCAAAATTATATATAATAAATTATATCCAAATTTGCAAAAAGAATTTTTTGCAAGAATAAATTTTGAAGTACAGGTATAGTCGGCAACTTTGTTGTCGACTTTGCATTTGACCTCACGGGCATGTTGTCCGTGAGAGATAGGGTTAATCTATAAAAACTTTGAACATTTAATCTCCGCGCAACTTTAACGGTAGTAATGCTAACGTGTTCATTGTGAATAATAATGGCAACTTCAACAACAACAACGTGAACAACACTAATGGTGTGCGTCCAATATCCTTTTAGACTTATATATTTGGCTAAGGCTTAATATGAAAGCATTAGGATACAAGATTAATCCTTAGTATTTTTACTTAAACAAATGACTTTGATATTTTAAAACAAGATTTTAAAATTATAACAAAGTCTTTTTTTTAGATTTTAAATAATATTAATATACTTTATAATTTATTAGTTCCTTAACTTATTATTGTATGATATACTTGTTATGGGTTAATCTATTAAGTTGTAGATGTCTCCGCGCAACTTTAACACTAACGGTAATGCTAACGTGTTCCTTGTGAATGATAGTGGCAACCTCGGCAACAACAACGTGAACAACACTTGGGGTGTGCGTCCAATATCCTTTTAAAACTCATATATTTGGTTAAGGCTTAATATAGAAGAATTAGGATACAAGATTAATCCTTAGTATTTTACTTAAATAGATGGCTTTGATATTTTAGAACTAGTTTTTAAAATTATAACAAAGCTTTTTGTTTGACTTTTAAATAATATTAATATACTTTAAAAATTGTTAGTTTCTTAACTTATTATTATATGTTATAATTATTAAGGGTTAATCTATAAAATTGGGGATGTCTCCGTATAACTTTAACGGTAGTAATGCTAACGTGTTTCGTGTGAATGATAGTGGCAACCTCGGCAACAACAACGTGAACAACACTAATGGTGTGCGTCCAATATCCTTTTATAACTCATATATTTGGTTAAGGCTCAATATAGAAGAATTAGGATACAAGATTAATCCTTAAGATTTATTCTTAAAATAAATGACTTTGATATTTTAGAACTAGTTTTTAAAATTAGGACAAAGTCTTTTTTAATTTTTGAATAATATTAATATTCTTTATAATTTATTAGTTTTTTAACTTATTATTATATGATATACTTGTTATGGGTTAATCTATCAAGTTGTAAATGTCTCCGTATAACTTGAACACTAACGGTAATGCTAACGTGTTCCGTGTGAATGATAGTGGCAACCTCAGCAACAACAACGTGAACAACACTAATGGTGTGCGTCCAATATCCTTTTATAACTCATATATTTGGTTAAGGCTCAATATAGAAGAATTAGGATACAAGATTAGTCCTTAAGATTTATTCTTAAAATAAATGACTTTGATGTTTTAAAACTTGTTTTTAAAATTAGAACAAAGTCTTTTTATTTGGAAAAATGAGGATTTTGTGAAATTTAGGCTTGATTTTCATAGAATATATTGATATAATCTATTGCGTATGACTGGCTTAGATGTGCGAGGTTGCTGATACACTAGGGTTGGTTGTTCCAATTAATTCTTGTATTAGGGAATTCGGACGGATGCAAGTCTATACTAGATATAGGCGAAAGGAGGACATGTAAATGTCAAATACAAAAGTTAGAATCAATTTAAAAGCTTATGACCATAGATTACTTGACTCAGCAGCTTTAAAAATTGTGGAAACTGTAAAAAGAACAGGTGGGGAAATATCTGGACCAGTACCACTTCCAACAGAAATTCAAAAATATACTGTTTTAAGAGCGGTACATAAATATAAAGATGCGCGTGAGCAATTTGAGATGCGTACTCATAAAAGATTATTAGATATTAAAAACCCAAGCAAAGAGACTATTGATGCTTTAACTCACTTAGATTTACCTAGTGGTGTAGACATTGATATAAAATTATAATAGAAAAGAGGATTAAAAATGAAAGGAATCTTAGGACGCAAAATTGGGATGACTCAAGTATTTGCTAAAGATGGAAAATTAATTCCCGTTACAGTAGTAGAGGTTGCACCTAATACAGTAATGCAAGTTAAAACAGTTGAGTCTGATGGCTATAATGCTATTCAATTAGGCGTATTTGAAAAGAAAGAAAAAAGAGCAACTAAACCAGAAATGGGTAGAGCAAAAAAAGCAAACACCACTCCTAAGCGCTTCTTAAAAGAAATCAGAGATTATGAAGGTACTTATAATGTCGGAGATACAATTAGCGCTAATATATTTGAAGTAGGAGATATTATTGACGTTACAGGTACTAGCAAAGGTAAAGGTTTTACGGGAGTTATTAAACGTTATAATCAATCAAGAGGACCTGAAACTCATGGTTCTATGTATCATAGAAGACCAGGTTCAATGGGAACAATGCTTCCAAAAAGAGTTTTAAAAGGTAAACATTTATCTGGACATATGGGTGTTGAAACTGTAACTATTCAAAATTTAGAGGTTATAGAGGTTAATGACAAAGAAAACTATATTTTAGTTAGTGGCAATATTCCGGGAGCAAAAAATTCATTAGTATTAATTAGAACTGCAGTTAAAAATTCAAGAAAAAAAGAACCAAAAGAAATTTTAACTTATGAGGTAGTAGCGGATGAGGTAGTTAGTGAAAATACTGATACTAATTTAGAAGAAACTAAAGAAGAAGCTACAACGGAAACTACAGAACCAGTAGAAGAGACTAATGAGGTTCAAGAAACTGAAGAAGCTGCTTCCGAAAATCCAGGAGAAAACAATTAGTTTTCTAGAAAGGAATTCGAAAAATGAAAATAAAAGTTAGAAATGTCGCAGGAGAAGAAGTTAAAGATTTAACTTTAAACGACAACGTTTGGAATATTGAAACTAATGATTTAGTATTAAAGAAAATGCTTAGATTACAACTTGATGCAACTCGTCAAGGAACAGCAAAAACTAAAAATCGTGGTGAAGTATCTGGGGGAGGAAGAAAACCTTGGAAACAAAAAGGTACAGGCCGAGCTCGTCAAGGTAGTACCAGAGCTCCACAATGGAGAGGTGGCGGAATGGTTCATGCCATTACTCCTCGGGATTATACTTTTGATATTAACAAAAAAGAAAGAAAGTTAGCTTTAAAGAGTGCTTTAACTAGTAAGGCTCAAGCTAAAGAATTAGTTGTTTTAGATAATATTGTACTTGATAGTTTAAAAACTAAAGATATAAAGAATTTAATTAAAAATTTAAAACTTGAAGGTAAAGTATTATTTGTAACAAAAGATGAAAATGAAAATTTATTTATGGCTACAAGAAATTTAGGATATGCAATTCATATTATGAGTAATGAAATTAATGCTTTAGATGTTGTAAATTCTGATGTACTTGTAATTACCGAAGAAGCTATTAAAGAAATCGAGGAGGTGCTTAAATAATGAAAGATTATACAGATATTATTTATTCACCAGTTATTACAGAAAAAAGTGCATATAAAATGCAAAATGATAATGTATATACATTTAAAGTAGCAGATACAGCGACTAAAACACAAATAAAGAAAGCTATTGAAAAAGCTTTTGGAGTTAAAGTAGTTAGTGTAAATACATTAAATACCAAAGCAAAAGATAGAAGAGTTGGAAGATATACAGGTAAGACAAAAACTTATAAAAAAGCAATTGTTACCTTAGATAAAGACTCTAAAATCGAGTTATAAGGAGGAGTAAGTTATGGCAATTAAAAAATTTAAACCTACGACTAATGGACGTAGAGGAATGACGACTCTTGTTAATGAAGAGATAACTACAAGTACTCCAACCAAAAGTTTAACGAAAATTAAAACTAAAACTGGTGGTCGAAATAATCAAGGTAAGCTTACTGTTCGTCATATTGGCGGAGGAGCTAAAAGAAAATATCGTTTAATTGATTATAAAAGAGATAAAACTAATGTAACAGGTCGAGTAGCAACTATTGAATATGACCCAAACAGAAGCGCAAATATAGCCTTAATTAATTATTTAGATGGTGAAAAAAGATATATTATCGCCCCTAAAGGATTAGAAGTAGGTATGATTATTGAAAATGGAGCTAATGCCGATATTAAAGTTGGTAATGCTTTACCACTTGAAGCTATTCCAGTTGGTACAGTGGTTCATTGTATCGAACTTAAACCTGGTAAAGGAGCAGAAATGGCTCGTAGTGCCGGAGCAAGTGCACAAATACTTGGTCGTGATGGTAAATATGTTATTTTACGTTTACAAAGTGGCGAAACAAGAAAAGTTTTAGGTGCTTGTATGGCAACTGTTGGAGTTGTTGGTAATGAAGATTACGAACTTGTTAATTTAGGAAAAGCTGGACGTAAACGTCATATGGGTATTAGACCAACAAACCGTGGTTCTGTTATGAACCCTAATGACCATCCACATGGTGGTGGTGAAGGACGTACTCCAGTCGGACGTAAGAGTCCAATGACACCTTGGGGTAAACCAGCACTTGGTTATAAGACAAGAAAAAATAAAAAGGCTTCTAGCAAATTAATTGTTAGTAGAAAGAACAAATAGGTGAGTGAAATGGCAAGAAGTTTAAAGAAAGGACCTTATGTATTTGATAGATTACTTAAAAAGGTTCAAGAATTAAATAAGAATGGCAAAAAAGAAGTTATTAAAACTTGGTCTCGTCGTTCAACTATTTTTCCTGATTTTGTAGGACACACTATTGCAGTTCATAATGGTAAGGAATTTATTCCCGTTTATATTACAGAAGATATGGTCGGACACAAACTTGGAGAGTTTTCATTAACTCGAAAGTTTGGTGGACATGCAGGACAAAAGTAGGAGGTAAATAAATGGAAGCTTATGCAATACATAAGGGAGCGTTAATTGCCCCTAGAAAAGCAAGAATGACTTTAGACCTTGTTCGAGGCAAAGATGTACAAACAGCGCAAGCAATTTTAGAAAATACAAATACCAAAGCTGCTCGTTTAATTCTTAAAGTTTTAAATAGTGCAATTGCTAATGCAGTTAATAATAGTGGTGCTAAAGAAGAAGATTTAAGAATTAGCGAATGTTATATTAATCCAGGACAAGTTTATAAAAGAATTAAATTTGCTAGTCGTGGTAATGTCGATAGAAGAGACAAAAGAACTAGTCATATAACTATTAAAGTTAGTGATGGTAAAGTTAAGGAGGAAGCATAATGGGACAAAAAGTTAATCCAATAGGTTTTAGACTTGGTGTTAATAAAACATGGGAGTCTAAATGGTATCAAGACAAAGATTATGCAACTACTTTAAATAAAGATATTAAAATAAGAGAAGCTTTAGAAGCTAAGTTAAAAGATGCGGCAGTTGCTAGTATCATAATTGAAAGAAAGAAAAATAGAATTGATGTTACAATTAATACAGCTAAACCAGGAGTTATAATTGGTAAAGGCGGAGAAGACATCGAAAAGCTTAGAAAAGATATTAAAAAATTGGTTAATGAAGACGTATATGTAAATATTGTTGAAGTTAAAGAACCAGATTTAAATGCTAAATTAGTCGCAGAACAAATTGCTTCACAAATAGAGGCTAGAGCCCCATTTAGAAGCGCTCAAAAAAGAGCGATTAGAAATACTATGAAAGCAGGAGCTAAAGGTATTAAAACTAGTGTATCTGGTAGACTTGGTGGAGCCGAAATGGCACGTACGGAAGGTTATACAGAGGGTACAGTTCCACTTCATACAATTAGAGCTGATGTTGATTATGCTGTAGCGGAAGCTGATACTACTTATGGAAAAATAGGAGTAAAAGTTTGGATTTATAAAGATGAAATTCTACCAGCTAAAAAGATGACGAGAGGAGATGGAACTCATGTTAATGCCAAAAAAGACGAAATATAGAAAACCACATAGATTAACTTATGATGGTCATGCGAGAGGAAATACAGAATTACATTTTGGTGAGTATGGTCTTCAAGCAAAACAAGGAGCATGGATTTCAGCTCGTCAAATAGAAGCTGCTCGTATCGCAATGACACGTTACATGAAAAGGGGTGGCCGAGTTTGGATTAATATTTTCCCACACTTAGCTATTACTAAAAAGCCTCTTGAAACTCGTCAAGGTACAGGAAAAGGTAACGTTGAAGATTGGGTAGCGGTTGTAAAAGAAGGCAAAATTATGTTTGAAATTGGCGGAGTTGACGAAGCAACAGCTCGTGAAGCTTTAAGACTTGCAAGTTATAAACTACCAATTAAAACCAAATTTGTAAAAAAAGAGGTAAAGGAAGGTGGAACTCTTGAAAATTAAAGATATAAGAGAACTTTCTAATAAAGATTTAGAAGGCAAAATTAGAGATGCTAAAAAAGAATTATTTAATTTGCGGATGAAACAAGCTACTGGTACTTTAGAAAAGCCTTCAAAAATTAAAGAACTTAGAAAAGATGTAGCTAGAATGAAAACAGTTATGCGTGAAAGAGAAATTAAGGAGGCCCAAGATGGAGAATAGAAAACAAGAATTAGTGGGTAAAGTTATAAGTAATCACAACGATAAAACTATTACTGTTTTAGTTGAAACTTATAAAACTCATCCATTATATGGTAAACGTGTTAAATATTCGAAAAAATATACTGCTCATGATGAAAAGAACGAAGCGGGAGTTGGAGATACAGTAAGAATTAGAGCTACAAGACCTCTATCTAAAACTAAAAGATATGAACTTGTAGAAATCGTTTCTAAAGCTGTAATTCTATAGGAGGTATTAAAATGGTTCAACAAGAAACAATATTAAAAGTTGCCGATAATACTGGAGCTCGTGAGTTACTAGTAATAAGAGTTATGGGCGGTTCAAAAGTTAAATATGGTAATATTGGAGATGTAGTTGTAGGTACTGTTAAAAAAGCTATTCCTAATTCAAATATGAAAAAAGGTAAAGTTGTTAAAGCAGTAATTGTTAGAACTACTGAAGGTATTAGAAGAAATGATGGAAGCTATATTAAATTTGACGACAATGCATGTGTATTAATTAAAGATGATAAAACTCCACTTGGTACTAGAGTATTAGGACCAGTTGCAAGAGAGTTAAGAGACCATGATTATATGAAAATTGTGTCTTTAGCTAAGGAAGTTATTTAGGAGGCTTTAAAATGATGAAAATTAAAGTTGGCGACGAAGTAATAGTAATTGCTGGTAAAGATAAAGGTAAAAGTGGAAAAGTTTTAAAAACTTTAAAAAAAGATAATAAAGTTGTCGTTGAAGGAATTAATATGGTTAAAAAACACGTTAAACCAAATAATCAAAATGATAAAGGTGGAATATTCGATATTGAAGCACCTATTCACGTATCAAATGTTAAAAAAACTGATGTAAAAGAAGTTAAAAAAGCTACAACAAAAACTAAAAAAGAAAGTAAAACTAAGTAGGTGAATATTTATGAGTAATTATAAGAAAATTTACGAAGATAAAATCGTTAAGAGTTTAAAAGATGAATTTAAATATTCAAGCGTAATGCAAGTACCAAGATTAGAAAAAATTGTAATTAATATGGGTTGTGGAGATGGTTCTCATGACCATAAGTTTATTGAAGCAGCTCAAAAAGACCTTGAACTTATAACAGGTCAAAAAACAGTTGTAACTAAAGCTAGAAAGTCTATTGCCGGTTTTAAAATTCGGGAAGGACAAGCTATTGGAGTTAAAGTAACTTTAAGAGGAGAAGCTATGTACAACTTTATGGAAAAATTAATTAGAGTAGCTTTACCAAGAGTTAGAGATTTTAGAGGAGTTTCTAAAACCGCTTTTGATGGTAAAGGTAATTATACTTTAGGTATTAAAGAACAATTAATTTTCCCAGAAATTGAATATGATAATGTAGTTAAAGTTAGAGGTATGGATATTGTATTTGTAACAACTGCAAAAACAAATGAAGAAGCATTTGCTTTATTAAAGGCATTTGGTATGCCTTTTAAGAATTAGGAGGTAACTATGGCAAAGAAAAGTATGATTATTAAAAATAAAAGAACACCTAAGTTTAAAGTTCGTGCTTACACTAGATGTGAAAGATGCGGTAGACCTCATGGCGTAATGCGTAAATTTGGAATTTGCCGTATTTGCTTTAGAGAACTTGCAAATGAAGGTAAAATACCAGGCGTTAAGAAATCAAGTTGGTAAGGAAGGAGGAATTTAAATGGTTCAAGATAAAATTGCGGATATGCTTACAAGAATACGTAATGCAAATCAAATGAAATATGAAAAAGTCGAAGTTATTGGAACAAAAATGACTTTAGGAATTGCAGAAATTCTTAAAAGAGAAGGTTATATAGCTGATTATGAAAATGAAGAAGCTATTACTGGTAATAAACTTACTTTAACTTTAAAATATGGGGAAAAGAAAGAAAGAGTTATTACAGGCCTTAAAAGAATTAGTAAATCCGGTTTAAGAGTTTATGCGAAAGCAGAAGAAATTCCTCGTGTTTTAAATGGACTTGGAATAGCAATTATCTCTACTTCTAAAGGTTTAATGACTGATAAAGAAGCAAGAGAAGCAGGATTAGGAGGCGAAGTACTTGCCTATATTTGGTAAGGAAAGACTATGAGTAGAATTGGTAATAGAAAAATCGTTATGCCTAATGGTGTTAGTGCAACGCTTGATAATAATGTAATAACTGTTAAAGGGGCTAAAGGTACTTTAACCCAAAAAATTAATGATTTAGTAGAAGTTGTTATAAATGAACAAACTATTGAAACTAAACAAAAAAATAATTCAAGTGAAGCTAATGTATGTGTAGGAACAATGAACTCTTTAATTAATAATATGGTTATGGGAGTAAGCGAAGGATTTAGTAAAGGATTAGAAGCAGTTGGTGTTGGTTATCGTTTCCAAGTTAGTGGAAATAAAATTAACATTAGTGCTGGCTATTCTCATCCAGTAGTAATTAATATTCCTAGCGATATGAAAGTAGAGCAAGTAAGTAACACAGAAATTACAATTAGTGGAATTGATAAACAAAAAGTGGCTGAATTTGCGGCTAATGTTCGAAAAGTAAGAGAACCAGAGCCTTATAAAGGTAAAGGTATTCGTTACAAAGGTGAATATGTACGTCGCAAAGAAGGTAAGAAAGCAGCTAAATAAGGTTAGGAAGGTCGAATAAAATGATTAAAAAAGAAGCTAAAACGGTGGCTCGAAAGAGACGTCATATTCGGGTTAGAGAAAAAGTTAATGGTACAAAAGAAATACCTAGACTTAATGTATTCCGTTCTAATAAAGGCATTTATGTTCAAGTAATTGATGATGAGACTGGAAAAACTTTAGTTAGCTCATCAACAGTTGAACTTAAAATTAAAAATGGTGGTAATATTGAAGCTGCTCAAGCAGTAGGTGTCGATATTGCTAAAAAATGTAAAGAAAAGAAAATAAATACCGTTGTATTTGATAGAGGCGGATATTTATACCATGGACGTGTAGAAGCTTTAGCAGAAGCAGCTCGCGAAAATGGTTTGAAATTCTAGAGTGGGAGGAAAAGTTATGCCAAAGAAAAATATAGAACCTAAGAAAAATTTATTAGAAGAAAAAGTTATATCTATTGGTAGAGTAACAAAGGTTACTAAAGGTGGTAGACACTTTAGATTTTCCGCGACTGTGGTAGTAGGAAATCGCAAAGGTTTAGTTGGTATTGGTAATGGTAAAGCTAATGAAGTGCCAGAAGCAATTAAAAAAGCTTTACAAGCTGCAAATAAGAATGTTACAAAAGTAGCTCTTATTGATAACCGAACTATTCCTCATGATGCGACTGCTAAAGTTGGTAGAGCAGTAGTTATGATAAAACCTGCTAAAAAAGGTACCGGAGTTATTGCCGGTGGTGCTGCACGGGCAGTTCTAGAACTTGCTGGAGTTAAAGATATTGTTTCAAAATCTCTTGGCTCTAATACAAAAATAAATGTAGCTAAAGCAACACTTGAAGCTTTAAAATCTCAAAAGAGTCCAGCTAAAGTGGCAGCTTTACGTGGCAAGAACGTGGAGGAATTATAATATGAAGTTAGAATCATTACCAAGAGCAAATGAAATGAAAGCTCGTAAAAGAGTTGGACGCGGACCAGGAAGCGGTATGGGTAAGACTTCAACACGGGGAGAAAATGGTCAAAAATCAAGAAGCGGAGCTAGTATCAGTCCTTGGTTCCAAGGTGGTCAAACACCAATTTATAGAAGAATTCCTAAAAGAGGATTTAATAATGCTCAATTTGAAACTAAATACGCTACAATTAATTTAAGCGATTTAGAAAAGCATTTTAAGGATGGAGACGAGGTTACTCCAGAGGTACTTAAAGAAAGAGGAATTGTAAAAAAACAATTAAGTGGAATTAAAGTACTAGCAAATGGCGATTTAACTAAGAAATTAACAGTTAAAGCTCATAGATTTTCATCTTCAGCGGTTACTAAAATAGAAAAAGCCGGCGGTAAAGCTGAGGTGATTTAGATGCTTAAAGGAATTGCCAAAATATTTAGTAAGTCAAATAAAGACTTGAGAAAAAGAATTTACTTTACTTTATTTTGTTTAGGGTTCTTTGCTTTAGGAACAAGTATTACTATTCCTTGGGCAAGTTATATAACTAGTGAACTAGGTTTCTTAGAAATATTTAATTTAATGAGTGGAAATGGACTTAGAAGCTTTTCAATATTTGGATTAGGTGTTAGTCCATATATTACAGCAAGTATCATTACCCAATTATTACAAATGGATATTATTCCTTATTTTAAAGATTTAAAAGAACAAGGTTATGTTGGTAGACAAAAAATTAATAAAATTACTAGATATTTAGGTATTATAATTGCCTTTATTCAAGCCTATGCCATAAGTGTATTTACCTTACATGAATCTGATGTTATGACTGTACTTAAAATAAGTTTAGTTATGACGGCAGGTACAGCTTTCTTACTTTGGATGGGTGATGAAATGACTCGTAAAGGGATAGGAAATGGTCAATCATTATTAATTATGGCAGGTATTATTATGAGTATGCCAACAATTTTCACCGGAGCATATAATGCTTTCTTAGGTGGTAGTATGGAAACAGGATTAGGTATTGCTTTATTTGCTTTATTTATTCTAATATATATCTTAATTATTGTCGGTATTATTTGGATACAATTAGCAGAAAGAAGAATACCAATTCAATACTCTAATAGAACAACTAGTGCATATGGGGCTCAACAATCATTCTTACCAATTAAAATTAATAGTGCCGGAGTTATTCCAGTAATATTTGCTCAAGTACTTACGACAATTCCAGCGACGATTGTTAATTTAATTGGAAATGAAAGTGCAATAAATTTTGTTAATAATTATATAGTTTATACATCTCCAACAGGATTATTACTATATGTTGTATTAATATTTGTATTTGGATATTTCTATACATTCTTAAGTATGAATCCGGATGAGATGAGTAAAAATTTAAATAAAAATGGGGGATATATTCCAGGAGTAAGACCGGGAGAAGAAACTAGTAAGTATATTAGTAAATCTTTATCTAGACTTACAACAGTTGGTTCAATTTTCTTAATTATTCTAGCAGCTTTACCAGTAGTTATTTCGACATTTACAAATTTACCAAGTAGTGTCTCTATTGGTGGTACGGGTATATTAATTGTTGTAGGAGTAGCAATTGAAACTTACAAACAAATTGAAAGTAGTTTAACAGCTAGAAGTTATGCCGAACGTAAAAAGAGGTTTAGATAATGAAGAATATCATCTTCATAGCTCCCCCCGCGGCGGGCAAAGGAACATTAAGTGAAGAACTTAGAAAAAACTATGGTTATATTCATTTAAGTACGGGAGAAATGTTAAGAGATGAAATTAAAAGTGGTAGTGAGCTTGGACAGCAAATTGATGCTTTAATTAGTAAAGGCAATTTAGTTAATGACGAGCTTATTATAAAATTAGTAGATGCTAAATTAAAAGCTTTAGCTGGGAAGCCATTTATTTTAGATGGTTTTCCAAGAACTATTCTCCAAGCGCAAAAGCTTGAAGAAATGTTAATAAAATATAATATTACTAACAATGTAGTTATTTATTTAGATATTGCTTATGAAGAAGCTTTAAAAAGAGTTTTAGGACGAGTAGTTTGTCCAAAGTGTAAAAGAACTTATAATCTAAATAATGAAGATTTAAAACCGAAAACTGAAAATATTTGTGATAATTGCGGTACTTTTCTAGAAAAAAGAGATGATGATACCGCGGAAACATTTAAAGTAAGGTTTGAAACATATTTAACTAATACTAAACCGATTTTAGATTTTTATCAAGCTCAAGGTTTATTAGAAAGTTTTAAAGTTAGTAATAATTTAAAAGAATTATTAGATGCTATTATAAATAGTGTTAATAAAAAAGAGGCGAAAAATGATTAGTATTAAAAGTGAGAGAGAAATAAAATTAATGCGTGAAGCAGGAAAGTTAAATTATTTAACTCATGAAGAGGTTAAAAAAAATTTAAAAACAGGGATTACAACGAAAGAACTTGATAAAATTGCTTATAATTTTATTATCTCTCACAATGCTAAGCCATCTTTTCTAAATTATGAGGGATATCCAGCAAGTATATGCGTATCAATTAATGATGAGGTAGTACATGGAATTCCGGGGAAAAGAGTTATTAAAAATGGTGATATTGTTTCCATTGATATTGGAGTAGAAATACATGGATATCATAGTGATGCCGCGAGAACTTATATTATAGGTAATGTAGCACCAGAGGTTAGAGATTTAGTAAATAATACGGAAAAAGCTTTAATGATAGGCTTGAGTAAAGTTAAAGAAGGTGCTAAAATAGGTGATATAGGGGCCGCGATAGAAGAATTTGCCCATCAGCATGGTTTATCAGTTGTAGAGGAATTAGTGGGACATGGTGTAGGGACAAGCATTCATGAAGACCCTGATGTTCCGAACTATGGTAAAAAGGGAACAGGTGTTACTCTTAAAGCAGGTATGGTTATAGCCATTGAACCAATGCTTAATTTAGGAGAAAGATATGTTTATATGCATGATGATGATTGGACAATATCAACGGATGATGAGCTTCCAAGTGCCCATTTTGAACATACAGTTTTAGTAACAAAAGATGGCTATAAGATATTAACGGGAGAAATTTGTGATGACGAAAAATAAGAATAAAAATAATGTTAGTCAAAATAAAGAAGAGAAAATTGAGGTTGAGGGTAAAGTAATAGAGGTTCTTAAAGGGTCCGATTACTTAGTACAACTTCAAAATGGATTTACTGTAAAAGCCTACGTTTCTGGTAAAATGCGAGTAAATATGATTCGTATTCTACCAGGTGATACGG
>CANQYU010000016.1 GCA_947628145.1 uncultured Bacilli bacterium
CCTAAAGCTTTCATTAAAACATTTTTTTTAGGATGAAATTTAGCTTCTTCTTCGGTTAAATTACCAGCTTGAACTAATAAATTAACTAAAGTATGGTCTTTTGTGACTTTATGGAGTTCTTTATTTTTTAAAACAAAACCAGAAGAGTCGCCAATATTACCAAAAATTAAGTAATCATGGGTTAATAAAGCTAATACTAAAGTGGTTCCCATCCCCGTAGAATCGGGATTTTCAGAAGCATATTGTAAAATACTATTATTAATTTCATTCACACTATCATTAAGCCAATTTACAGCATCAAGTTTAGAGCCAATACTAGAGATTTTATTAAATCTTTTTCCTAAAGAAGCAATAGCTAAAGAAGAAGCAACCTCCCCTTTACGATGGCCACCCATACCATCACAGACAACCATTAAGTATTCATTACTAGCATTTTTTAAAATGGTGACACTATCTTCATTATGAGTGCGAACTCGACCAGTATCAGTTAAATAAAATGATTTCATTTATTCTTCATACTCCCTCTTAATTGACCACATGCAGCATTTATTTTAGAACCAAATTCTTTTCTAATAGTACAGTTAAGGCCATTTTTCTTTAAAGTATCATAAAAAGCCATGATTTTAGCTTTACTACTTCTTTGGTATTCTAAATGATTAGTTTCATTATATGGAATTAAATTTACATAAATATTCATATTTTTAAATAAATTTGCTAGTTCCTGAGCACATTCGATACTATCATTTACATTATTTAGCATAACATATTCAATAGTAATTCGTCTACTAGTAAGCTTTAAATAATCACTAATTGCTTGTTTTAAAGTAGCAATATTATACACTTTGTTTACAGGCATTAAACTATTACGTAAAGTATCATTAGGGGCATGTAGAGATATAGCAAGGTTAATTTGAAGAGGTAGTTTAGCAAGTTCATACATTTTAGGGACTAAACCACAAGTAGATAAAGTAATATGACGGGCACCAATTTGAATACCTTTACTATCATTAATGATGGTGATAAATTTGATTATATTATCATAATTATCTAAAGGTTCTCCTATTCCCATAATAACCACACTACTGAGGCGAAGGCCTAAATCTTTTTCAATAACTAATATTTGTTCGACTATTTCATAAGCCTCTAAGTTGCGAATTTTCTTTTGCCGACCAGATTCACAAAAGCGACAGCCCATATTACATCCAACTTCACTGGAAACACAAATAGAAGAACCATAATTATGAAGCATAACGACGGCTTCAATAAAATTATTATCAGCTAAGCGAAATAAATATTTATAGGTGCCAACATCACTTTCTTTTTTTTCAATAGTTATTAAATCTAAAGTAAAATCGGAAGCTAATTTTTCGCGAATTTCTTTTTTAATATTACTAAATTCAGCAATATTCCAAACTCTTTTTTGATAAAGCCACTCATACACTTGTAAAGCTTTAAATTTTTTTTCACCAATACTTAAAAAGTATTCTTCTAATTCTGGACGAGTTAAATTAAATAAATTTCTTGGCATTTTAAACCTCTATATTACTAAATTCCATATAATAATCACTATTTATATCTTCGTTTGTTTCTGTAATTCGAAGATATTTAATAATATTATTTTGGAAAGCTATTAGGAAAATGCCAGAATTAGTTTCACTAGAGTAAACTTGTAAATCATTATTTTCTTTTAAAGTAAATTCTTTAGTTTCATATTCACTTAATAAAGTATTTAAATTCATATAATTAGTATTTAAGCCTTCATAAAGATTTGAAATAGGCTCTTTATCAGTTAATTTAACGACATAAGTACCAGTTTCGTCAATATAATATTTAATTATTTCACTATTATTTTCTTTATAACCAGTCTCGGATGTTAAAGTTTTAGTCCCCGTAAAAAGATATTGATTAGTTCCAACCATTATTTCATATTTATAATCATAACTGCCATTTAAAAAAGTGGTTTTAATTTGCTTAAAAGTTTCTTTGCTTAATACCGAATTAACTTGAGGTTCATTTGGAGATTCATTAGGGGGAGAATTTAAATTAGCATTATTATTTGAATTATTAGGATTAGCGGGCGGTTTAATAAAAGCGGAAATAATTAAAAAAATAAATAATATGGCAAAAAATATACCCCAACGAATTAATTTTAAAATAGCAAGGCCTTTACTAGTGCTTTTTAATTCATTTATTTTCGTCTTTAATTTATTTGTTTTCTTAGTTTTATTTTCCATATTTTACTCCTAACTTACAATTTTATGTAATAGATTTTCTTTTTTAACGCCATTTAAATAATCTTTAGTTAACATAGCTTTTTTACCAAAAGGTTTTAATTTAGTTATATAATAAACTTTATCTTGACAAGCAATTCCAATAGCGTCTTTTTTTAAACCGACAATTGTTCCGGGTAAACAAGTAGTTTCTTCGCCAATATAGCCTTCTAAAATTTTATATTCTTCATTATTTAGTAATAAATATGCTAAAGGCCAGGAATTTAAACCGCGGATGCGATTAGAAACATTTAAAGCTGGTTCATGAAAATTTAAGTGTTCGTCTTCTCTTTTAATAATTTTAGCATAAGTAGCTTCCTCATTATTTTGTTTAGACCGTTTATTAGTACCATTTATAATATTAGGTAAAGTATTAAGTAAAAGTTCGCTTCCTAGCTTGCTAAGTTTATTATGCATTGTTTCGACATTATCAGTTTCCGTAATAGGTTCTTTAGCCATAGCTATAATATCGCCCGTATCCATGCCTTCATCCATATACATAATAGTTATACCCGTTTCTTTTTCCCCATTTATTATAGCATGATGGATTGGTGCTCCACCCCGATATTTAGGTAAAAGCGAAGCATGAACATTAATACAGCCAAGACGTGGAATACTTAAAACGGCGACCGGAATAATTTGGCCATAAGCACAGGTAACAATTAAATCAGGTTCATATTTTTTTATTTCTTCATAATCTACGCGAATTTTAGCGGGTTGAAAAACAGGAATATGATGGGCTAAAGCACAAGTTTTAACCGGTGAGGGAGTAAGCACTTTTTTACGCCCTACTTCTTTATCAGGTTGAGTTACAACTAAAACAACATTAGTATTATTTATTAAAGTTTCTAATATGGGAAGAGCAAAATCAGGGGTACCCATAAAAACGGTTTTGATATTCATAATAAATCACCAATTTTATTATATCACGAAACAGAGTTTAAAAAAAGTTATTCTTTTCTTTGAATAACGGGGAGTTTTAATTTTTATGTAAACATAATATGGCATTTTTAATTGTACTTTGGTCAGGAAGGTTTAAGTCTTTTAATTCGTCTAAATTAAAATCAGCTAAAGCTATTTTTAAAAGCTCTTGTTTTCTTTCTCTTAAAACTTGCCATAAAAGACTTAATCTAGTTTCTTCTATATAAAAAGAAGATGGTAGTTCAGGCTTAGAAAAAAGCGCATTAAGAAGAAGACTAAAAGTAATAAACTCAGAGAAAGATAAAGGATGACCTTTATCAATAATTAAATATAATTTATAAATAGTTTCTTCAAGATTTTGGATAGAATTAGGACTTAGATTACTATTTTTGAATTCACTAATTTTTTTATAATAAGCATTTATTTGGTTATTTCCCCATCTAATTAAACATTTTTCATCACTAAATTCATAAGGCATTTTAGTTAAAATATTATTTAATTCACTATAAGTAGAATTAGCAATTATAGTATTTATTTCGTGGGTTAATTTTTCTTGCTCTTCTAAAGTCATAGTATCTAAATTCCTCCCAACGATGTATTATAGCATAATTTAATTAAGAAAAAAAGCTATTTTTCACTTTCTAAAATAGCTTTTTCTAAACCTCTAAAAGGAAGAGTAGCGCACGTTTTTCGATTACCTTGTTTATATATATCACTATAAGCATTACCATCTTTTAAAAGCTCTTCATTATAGCTTTCGCCCTCGGTCATATGATAAAAATTATGGATATATTCTAAAGCTTCTTCTTTAGTTTTACCAATTAAATTATTAAGCATAACCGAAGTCGCAGATATAGAAATAGCGCAGGCTTCCCCATCAAAGGCCATATCAACAATGCGTTTTTCATTAAATTTTATATATAAATTAATATTATCAATACAGCTAACATTACGAGTATTAACTTTTACATAACTAGCATCATCAATTGTTTTACGATTTAAAGGATGAGTATAGTTTTCCATAATTATAGCTCTTTTAGTTTCATTATCCATTTTAAAACATCTCTTTTACTATTTTATCATAATCACTTAGTAATTCAACTAAGTTATCAATTTCTTCATAAGTATTATAAAAATATAAACTTACACGAACAGTATTAGTTACACCAACACTATTTTTTAATATTTTAGCACAATGTTCCCCGGCTCGAACACAAATATTATATTTATTTAAATAATAAGCTATATCTTGACTAAAAATATTGGCAACATTAAAGGCGACAATTCCACTATCGGACTCTAAATTAATAATATCAATATATTTTAAGGGTAATAATTTTTCAATTAAATAGTGACGTAAATTATGAACATGTTTAGTTATTTTTTCATAGCCAATACTTTCAATATATTTAATAGCTTCCCCTAAGCCAAGGACTCCCGCGATATTTTGAGTGCCCGCTTCAAGTCTGGTAGGAAGAGGTTTTAAATAAATTTCATTTGGGTTATCAAAAGACTCATTCATTCCTCCCCCAAGACTAAAGGGTTCTAAGTGCTCTAATAATTCTTTTTTACCATATAAAACCCCTATTCCGGTTGGGCCACATATTTTATGACCAGAGAAAGCTAAAAAATCAATATCTAAATCTTGAACATCAACCTCCATATGAGGAACCATTTGAGCCCCATCCACCACGACAAAAATATTATGAGCATGAGCAAATTCCGTTATTTCTTTAATAGGACGTTTATCGCCAATAACATTAGTAATACCAGCAAGACTTATAACTTTGGTTTTTTCCGTTACAGCTTTTTTAACATTGTCTAAAGTGACATAATAATTACTATCAAGAGGAATATAATTAACTTTAATACCTAGTTTATTAGCTAATCTAAACCAAGGTAAAACATTAGAGGCATGTTCACTAGTTGTAATTAAAACCTCGTCATTTGCTTCTAGTAATTGTTCAAAAAAACCACGGGCAATAAGATTTAAAGCTTCAGTAGGGCCACTAGTAAAAACGATTTCTTCTAAAGAGGAAGCATTAAGGAATTTTTGAACTATTTCTCTTGCTCCTTCATATTCTTGGTCTACTTTAAAAGATAAATCATAATCACCACGATGAGCATTAGCCGAATAATTAGAATAATAATCATTCATTTTATCTATAACCCATTGCGGTTTTAAACTAGTAGCACTACTATCTAAATAAATTATATCTTGTTTTAAAAGAGGAAAATCTTCTCTATTCAAAATTAATCACCTCCAAATTTATTTTTTCTTCTAATTCTTTAGGTAGAGCATTAAATAAAAAGGCTTTTAAAAGCATATTTTTAGCTTCTTTTTCACTTAAACCTTTAGATTTTAAATAAAATAATTCTTGAGTATTAAAAGAGCCGATGGTTACTAAATGATTAGCCATAACCTCGTTAG
Organism: uncultured Bacilli bacterium; assembly: GCA_947628145.1. Classification (GTDB taxonomy): domain Bacteria; phylum Bacillota_I; class Bacilli_A; order RF39; family UBA660; genus Caccenecus. The sequence goes on from CANQYU010000016.1 coordinate 5,623, forward strand.
TATCTACTTCAATATTAGGACTTATTTTAATGGAAGAATTATTTAAAAGTAAACCTTTTAAATCTTCTAATAATGTATTATCAATAGTTGAGGCCGCAATTTTACCAGTACATAAAACATTAATAGAAGAAGAATTATTTTCATTGATAACTCGTAAATTAAGACTTGCTTCACTACTATTTCCAAGCATATTTAATTTTATTTCTAGAGTATTATCGCCTTTATTTAAAAGAAGAAAATGGGCTTTTAATAAATTAGAATTATTAGTAGTGATGGTAATAGTACTAGATTTTTTTATTTCATAAACATAATAAAGATTTAAGTGGGCATTATTAAGTAAATTAATATTAATATTATTTCCTTCTTCTTCATAATGAGCTAAAGTTACATCATCTTTAATATTTAAATTTAAAGCTTCTTTATAGGAAATAAAATATGTACCACTAGTAAGGGTGGTATTCTCTACCAATAATAGTTTATTCATCATTTTTAGACCCATTAATAACATTAGCCTTAAAACCATGTTTTTCGATTTCTTTAGCTAAGTCGCTTGTCCCACTTTTAGTAATATGCCCATCTTGTAAAATAGAAACCTGATAATCTTTAAAGTACTCTAAAATAGCTTGATGGTGCGTTACGATTAAAATAGAGGGATGTTCCATCTCATAATATTTATTTAAAGCATTACCAACCTCTTTTAAAGCATCTATATCTAATCCTGAATCTATTTCGTCTAAGATTATGAATTTAGGCTCTAACATGAATAAACTTAATAATTCATTTTTCTTCTTTTCGCCCCCACTCATATTAAAGTTAATATCACGGTGGACAAAAGATTTAGGTAAATTAATTATTTCGCATACCTCATTTAATTTTTTATTAAATTTAAAAATATCTATGGGTTTATTTTCTTTTTCACTTAAAGCGCTACGAATAAGTTCAGCATTAGTAATTCCAGGGATTTCTACAGGATTTTGAGCAAGTAAAAATAAACCTAATTTACCAATACTAGCAACATCTAATTTAGTTAATTCCGTACCATTATATTTAATACTGCCCTCTATAATATAGTCGGGATGATTAAAGATTGCTTTACAAATAGTACTTTTACCTGTACCATTAGGACCCATTAAAACATGAATTTCGCCATCATTGATTGTTATATTAAAATTATTTAAAATTATTTTGTCATCCACTTTAACAGTTAAATCTTTAATTTCAAGCATATTTCTCACCAAGAATATTTTAGCACATTAGGTAAAAAAAGAAAAGGCTTTATAAAGGCCTTCTAAGAGTATTTTTATTAGAGGAATTAACATATTTTTCAGCTTTAACTAAGATATTTTGCATAATAGTACTTAAATTAAGAGGGATGGGAGGTTTTATACCGGTAAGAGTAAAACTAGTTTCTTCGCCTAAAGATTTATGAGCATCAAGTATATAATTTCCCATATCTAAATGCACATGATAAGATATTGTTTTACCACCTTGGATAGCTATTTCTTCTTTATTATTTTTAGTGGTAATACTTAGTTTAGTCGCAACTTTATAAAAATTATAATTATCTTGCCCAGGAGCAAAAATAGTAGAATAGATATTTTTTAAAGTATTTAAATTACTATTATAATTAATTTGGGAAAATAAATTAAAACTCACTGTATTATCAGTATCATAAGGAATACATAATTCAAATAAACGATTCTTTATAGCAATTTTTAAAACAATTTCATGGGCTAAATAAATCTCGGTAATAACTTGATTTTTGGTATTAATTTGTAATTCTTCTAAATAAATTACTCCTCCATCTTTAGTATAATTATGACGGAAAAGATAATAATCACGACCAAAAGTAACTTTAATATGATTACTAGATACTTTTATATTTAAGCCTTTTTTATTTTTGATTTTAATAATAAATTCTTTATAATCTTTATTAGGGATTTTAAGCATGCCAAAAGTAGTTTTATTAGTTAAGAGCCGAACAGTATTATAAATAATAGTCTCCATATAAGTATCAATACTATTCTTAGCTTCGCCATCATCAATTACTATAAATTGTGATAAATCACTACTAAATTCATAGCCTAAAAGCATCAAATATTCCCCCTTTAATAAAAATATGTTACTTATCTTGTAACATATTTAATAAATCAATTTTAAATTTATCTTTTGAAGCATTGGCTTTAGAAATCATTATTCCTTTATATGTTGTTAATTCACTCATATGTCCTTCAAGTAATATTTCAGTCGGAGTAATAGTATCTAACATAACTGTACCCTCTTTTAAATATACAGTATAAAATAATTTTACTTCGCCGTGAACTTGTGCAAACATTTTATCACTTGGTAATTTAAGTTCGTATTTCTCAGTATGTTCTTTTTTATTAGTACTTACTAATTCTCCTACAAAATTACCATTTCTAAGTGCTGGATAATATTCGAAATTTAATTTTTTAAAAGCCAACATATTATATTTTTTTAAGGCTCTTTCGAGTTTTTTAAACTCATTTTCATTAATATAATCGAGTACATATCCTTTCATAAATATAACCCCCTTATTCAATTACGTATAAAATTATAGCATATATTGCTTATTTTGTCAAATTTAGAGGGGTTTTAAAGAAATTTAGAAGCTAATTTTGGACTTTTTTTAGTTTAATTATAGTAAGTCCAGGATTAAATATATCAACTTTAAAACTATCAACATATTTATTCTTTTTTAAGATTTCATGCACTTTATTTTTTAAAATAGTACTACTATAACCATGAATAACACCTATATATTCATAGCCAAGTTTTAAATTAGTTTTAATAAAATCATTTAAAATAAAGACAACTGTATCCCGAGTTTCCCCATGAACATTTAAAGTTGGCGACTTACTAGTGTACATTATCGGAAGCCTCGATAACCGGAATATTAGAAGCTTCAGGGGTATTATTTGGAGTGGCACCAAAGAATGAAGCCCCTAAAGTAGCCATATCAGGTGTAACTTGAGGTTCATTAATAACAAATGTTTTAGCATCAGGAATATCAGGTAGAGCGTTAGCAGGTTTTGGAGCTTCAACTTTAGGAGCTTCTTCCACCGGAGCTTTTATATTAAATTTTTGATTATAACAATTAATTACCTCTTTTAAAGTAGGAATAGAGGTTTGACCACCCATTTTAGTTACAGATAAACCGGCCGCAATATTAGAATAAGCGACAGCTTTTTCTAGGTCAAAATTATTGGCTAAACAATAAGCAAAAGCACCATGAAAAATATCTCCGGAACAGCTAGGGTCCACTTGCGTTACTTTTAAACCAGGCATAACCCGAATTTCTCCATTAAAAGTATACATGGCCCCCATGTTTTCTAAAGTAATAATTATTTCATTATTAGGATAACGAGTTTTTAATTTTTTATAAACATTTACAAGACTTATAGAGTTATTATAATCAATTTTAAGACCACTTACAGTCTCGGCAAAGCCTTTAGAACAAACAATATATTTAACATATTTACATAATTCTAATAAATCTCGGTCAACTCGACCAGCGTCAACTATACTAATAGCCTGAGGATATTTATTTAAAGCATTAATGGTGGCATTATATTCTTTACCATCAGAAAATATAACATCAGGCGTAATACTATATTCATATTTTTTTAAATTAGGTTGAGTGGCTCCCACCACATCAAAACGAGTTCGAGAGCCAGTTTTTTTATTGACAAGTATTATGGATAAAGGGGTTCCAACTTCATAACTAGTTTCGATAAATTCAGTTCTAACGGTTGCTTGTTCAAGGTCTTTACGAATTTTAGAACCATAATCATCAGAACCGATAACTCCCGCCAAATAAGATGTTTCACCCCATTTGCCTAAAAGATAAGCAACATTGGCCGCGGTACCCCCTCCCGATTCGATTTTTTCGCCTAAAAAATATTTAGTGCCCTCGACTGGGTATTCTTCAACAGGACAGGTAATATCATAACTGGTTGTTCCAATACTTAATATGGTCATAAAGCCACCTCTTCTATTCTATATAGTAATAATATCATATTTTAATTAAAAAATAAAGAGCTTAGCTCCTTATTAATATTTTTTATTCAAGAATAGCTTTAATTCTTCGAACACCAGCACTACTAGCCTCTTCTTTAATTATTTTAAATTTACCTAATTCTCCAGTATGTTTAACATGAGGGCCACCACATATTTCTTTAGAAACATCACCAATAGTATAAACATTAACTAAATCGGCATATTTTTCAATAAACATAGCTTCGGCCCCACTTTTTACAGCGTCTTCTTTAGGCATAGTTGTCATATTTACTGGTAAATCATCCATTATCCATTTATTAACTAATTCTTGAGTTTGACGTTTTTCTTCTTCACTAAGTTTATGGTCACAAGAAAAGTCAAAGCGCATTCTTTCGGCAGTTATATTACTACCCTTTTGATGGACATCAGGTCCAATTACTACTTTTAAAGCCGCATTTAATAAATGAGTCGCAGTATGATATTTAGTTTCCATAACACCTTGGGAACCTAATCCACCTTTAAACTTACCAGCTGAAGCAGTCCGAGATAATTCTTGATGTTCTTTAAATTTAAGTTTAAAGCCTTCTGTATCAACTTTAAAGCCTTGTTCTTCGGCCATTTCCACGGTTAATTCAATAGGAAAACCATAAGTATCATATAATTTAAAAGCTTCTTCTTTAGTAATAATTTTATTATCTAAAGACTTAACTAGTTTACTAAACTCTTTTAAACCTTTTTCTAAAGTACGATTAAATTTTATAGCTTCATTTTTTAATACATCTAAAACTATGGCTTGATTTTCTTTAATTTCCGGATAGTAATCTTCATATTTTTGAATAACTACTTTAGCTATTTCTAAAAGCCAATCACTATTTAAAGGTATTTCTAATTTTTTACCATGACGAATAGCTCTTCTAATTAATCTTCTTAAAATATAGCCTTGGTCAGTATTACTAGGTTTAATACCTGCATAATCTGCGCTTATAAAAACGGCCGTACGAATATGGTCGGCAATAATGCGCATACTTTGTTCATTGCCGGCATAAGATTTATGACTAACTTCTTCAATTTTAGCAATTATTTCTTGCCATATAGAGGTTTTATAGTTATCGTCCGTTCCCTCTAAAACTGCGACGATTCGTTCTAAGCCCATCCCGGTATCGACATTCTTTTGAGGTAATTCTGTAATTTGGCCATCTGGGGCTTTATTATATTCCATAAAAACATTATTCCAAATTTCAACCCAGCGTTCATCTTTAGGGTTAAAAGTTTCAGGAATAGGCTCGTCACTCCGAAAATAAAATATTTCCGTGTCACCACCACAAGGGCCAGTTTCGCCCGCAATCCAAAAATTATCTTCTTCAGGTAAATAAGCAATTCTTTTAGGACTAATACCTAAACTTTGCCAAATACTTGCGGATACATCATCACGAGGAATACTTTCATTACCAGCAAAAACCGTGACTGCTAGACGATTTATAGGAATATTTAATACTTTAGTTAAAAAATTAAAACTATAAGTTATGCTCTCTTTTTTAAAATAATCGCCTAAACTCCAATTACCAAGCATTTCAAAAAAAGTATGATGGGTTTTATCACCTATACTATCTAAATCCGTTAAACGAACACATTTTTGATAATCACATAATCTTTTACCTTCGGGGTGTTCTTTACCCATTAAATAAGGAATTAAAGGTTGCATACCGGCAGTATTAAATAATACAGATGGGTCATTTTCGGGTATTAAAGGAGCACTAGGAATTTGAACGTGTCCTAAACTTACAAAATATTTGATAAATTCTTCTTTTAAATTCATGTTAATCCTCTTTTTCTATGTAGCTTATTACTTTGCTTTCTAAAGTATTTTTATTATCATTAGTTATTGTATAATCGAAATTACTATAATTTTCTAAGGCTGTTTCGGTAATATGCATTTGTTCCGCGATAGATAATTTACTTGGTTCAAATTGATTTATAACATAAATAGCTTTACAATTTGGATATTTTTTCTTAAATTCGTCAATTTCTTCAGGAAGACGAACATCACTAATTATAACAACATCAAAATATAATTCGTAAACGCGAATATCTTCAAACATACGATTAATTAAAATTAAAGGTTGTTCCATATTCTCTCTAATGGTTACACCAATATCTTGTAAAAAACGGCGGGGTTTCGGTTCGTCTTCATGCCAATTTAAAACCTCTTTAGCATATAATTTTAAATATTTGCTAAATTCCGTGATTAAAACACGTTTACCAAAAGATGTATAATAATTTTTGATAATTTGGGCTACTTCATTTTTGCCACTTCCGGATTTACCTGCGATTAAATAGATTTTCATTTAAATCACCTATTTTAAATTATAACATTAATTAAGGAAAAAAAGAAGAAAAAAAGACTAAATTTATAGTCTTATTTTAAATTTGCAAGTAATTCATCTTTTTTCATAGTAGAATAACCTTTAATACTTTGTTCTTTAGCTAAAGCTTTTAATTCTGTTAAAGTCATTGTACTATAATCTGGTTTAGTAGTTTTTGGTTCTTTAGAAGCTTTTGCTTCAACTTTTTTAGGTTCAGTTTTTACTACTTTACCATCTAAAGCATCTTTACTTAATTTAACTAATTTTGTAAAGTCAGCGGGAGCGTTAATTGCCATTTCACTTAAAACTTTACGATTAATTTCAATACCAGCTTTAGATAAGCCATTCATAAATTTAGAATAACTTATATCATTTTCTCTACAAGCTGCATTTATTCTAGTTATCCATAATTTTCTAAAGTTTCTTTTATTAGCTTTACGGTCACGATAAGCATAAACTCCACTATGGAAAACTTGTTCTTGAGCAGTTTTATATAATCTATGTTTACTACCGAAATAACCTTTGGCTTCTTTTAAAACTTTTCTTCTTCTAGTTTTGGAAACAGTTCCACCTTTAACTCTTGTCATTTTACCCTCCTAGATAACAGATTTTAATCTGCTAGCTTCTCCTTTTGCTAAGATTCCTTTATTTCTTCTTTGACGTACTTGTTTTGAAGAATCTTTATTTGTTTTATGGTTACCATTACCTTTTTTATAAGTTAAAGTACCATTTTTCTTTTTTGTTAAAACTTTACTACTTGCTTTATGTGTTTTTTGTTTAGTCTTTGCCATATTTTCCTCCTACTTAGTTTTGGGTGCTAATAGCATATATATTTGTCTTCCATCAATTTTGGGTGGAGTCTCAATTATTGAGTAATCTTCAAGTGAGGTTGCAAAACGCATTAAAACGTCTTTACCTAATTCTGGTCGAGTCATTTGACGGCCTTTAAATCTAATAAAAGCTTTAATTTTATGACCCTTTATTAAATAATCTTTAGCATTTCTAACTCGAGTTTCAAAATCATGGACATCAATTGTAACCGATAAACGATATTCTTTAAGCTCTTTATTGGTTTCTCTTTGTTTCTTTTGAGCTTCTTTTAATTTCTTTTGACGTTCATAACGATATTTGTTATAATCCATAATTTTAGCCACGGCCATATTCCCAGAATCATTCATTAAAACTAGGTCTAAACCAGCATATTTAGCTAAAGTTAAGGCATCATTTAAACCTTTTTGACCCATTTGTTCCCCATTGGGACCAATTACCATCATTTCACTTACTTTGATTTGTTCATTAATTAACAACTCTTTACTCGCACTTGCTATATTTAAGCACCTCCATATAATTAAAAAGGTAGAATATATATTTATTCCACCTAAAAACCTTATTTATTATTTACGAGGCTTTTTACCTATGAACTTTGTCCATCAGGTGGAATAAATTCGCTTTCCTTTTTAAATTTCTTAATCATTATAAGATATTATATGTACTTTGTCAAGAAAAAATGTAGAAAAAAGCTATTTCTAGCTTAATCTTTCTTTTACAAGTTTACTTACTAAAGACATATCAGCATTGGTAAGACGAGCATTTAATTCTTTCATAATGCCCCCCATATCTTTCATACTAGTGGGATTTACTTTCGCAAATACCTCGTCAATTATTTTAGTTATTTCTTCCATACTCATTTCGGCAGGAAGATAAACATTAAGAATAGCTATTTCTTGTTCGAGCTTTTCTACTTCCGCAGTTTTACCATATTTTTCAAACTCGGTAATACTATCTTTTCTTATTTTTACTTGTTTTTTAATAACCGCGATTACCTCATCATCAGATAATTCATGCTTTTTATTAATTTGTTCTAATTGAAGAGCACTTTTAAGCATTCTTATAACTGATAATTTAAATTTATCGCCACTTTTCATGGCTACTTTTAATTCTTCAGCTATTTTTAAATTCATAATTATTCCTCTTTTTAATAGTTATTATGATGTTTTTTAGCGTTACGCATTTGTTCTTTCTTTTCATTTCTTCTACGAACGCCTGGTTTTTCATAATGTTTTCTTTTTTTTAACTCAGAAGGGACACCGCTACGGGCGACTTTAGCCTTAAATTTCTTTAAAGCGCCATCAACGTTTCCATTTTGAACAACTACTTTTGTCATTTAATAAAATCCCTCCCTTCATTTATCAATTTATAGTATAACACCACTTTTTCCTTTATTCAAGTAAATTTCGCCTTTTATTCCGGATTTTCGATATTAGGTTCAGGGACTTTGATTTCTAAATGAAACTCGGTTAATTCTTGTTTTATATCGTCTTTTAAAGTATTGAGAAAATTTTTTTTATAATTGCTTACCATTAAGACCGATAGCAGCATAATAGTAAAAATTAGAAAAAATGAATAAACAAGATACATGGAAGCAAAACCTTTTTTCATTTTATCACCAATATTATTATACCATATTTTAAAAAACAAAGAAATGAAAAAAGGGCCAAATGACCCTTTTTAAAAATTAGCAATAATTTTTAGTGTTACTACGGCGTAAAGATGAGCCTATCATTTTTCCAACTTCAATAATGGTAGTAAAAACTTTAGTTACAGCGCTAATAAGGGCTGCACTAATTCCCCCACCAACGATGTTTACTAGTTCTTGTTCCGTTAATTTCATTAGTTGTTACACTTATTAGGATTAATATAGCCATAAATTACTGAGGCTACAAAAGTAACCGCCGCGGCTATTCCTAATCCGATAATATATAAGGTATTTCCTCCACCATTAACTTGAAGCAAAGTGTTGTTATCTAAATTTTGCATTAGGCAATCCTCCCATAACTTTTAATCATATTTGCTAATTTTCCTAGTGCCGTCATGACTTTATTAGCTAAATAGATAATAGCAATACAGCCACCGACACATTCTTGTAAATTTTCTCTACTTAAATTTTCCATTAAATATACTTCCTTTCTAAAACATTTTTTCTTTTATTTTAGTAATTATTCTTTGTTTATGATAATAAAAATTTAAATTAACAATTTCATTATTTAAGAAAGTTTTAGATACTTTTAAAGTTAGTTTTCGATAACTAGTGATAGTTTCTTTGTCTAAGATTATTTCGTTATCTAATATTTCATAAGTATATAATTTATTATTAAAATAGATTTTATTATAATTAATTTCTGGGGGAATATAAGTGATTAGAACACAAGTTTCATTACAAGTTATATACCCTTTTGTTTGATAGTTGTCATATACTTTAGTAGTTATTAGTAAATAAATAATATAACTTAATATTATGGTTATCAAAATGATTAGTCCTAAAAATTTACGGGGTTTTAGACTGATAAAAGAGGTTTTGTTGTTATATATATCAAGAAACATATTTACCTACTTTAATAACTTTAGAAAACTTATCTTTTACATCTTTATGAGAAACATATATTAAAGTTTGAGTTTTAAAATTAGTAATTAGAGCTTCAATTATTGATTTTTCTAATTGGATATCTACTTCACTTAGAGCCTCATCTAATATTATAACATTACATTTTTTTAAAAGCCCACGGGCTAAAATAATTCGTTGCTTTTCCCCACCACTTAAATTATTCAAGCTCGCATTAATAACTGTTTCTAACCGATTGGGTCTTTTAGCAATAATTTCTTCAATATGGCATATTTTAAGAACTTTTAATAAATCGTTGGGATTAATATTACGATTACAAATAATATTATCTTTAATTGTTCCAGTAAATAAATTTTCTTCTTGACCAATATATAATATATTGGAGCGAATACTTTGTAAATTAATATCTTTTTCACTCGTTAAATTGTAAGTTATTTTTCCATCATAAGTTTTATTTAGAGAGTTAAAGATTAATTTACAAATAGTACTTTTACCACTTCCGGAAGGGCCTTCTAATAAAACTTTATCGCCCTTTTTTATATCAAATGAAATATTATTTAAAATATTTTGATATTGATTATATGAGTAGTTTACTTTAGTAAAATTTATAGATGTTATTTTACTATTAAGACCAATATTATATTCTTCTTCTTTAATATTTAAAAATTCACTTATTTTATTAAAAGAAGCTTTTAAATAATTATATTTCGGAATTAAGGCCAGAAGTTCTTTTAAAGGTTCAAATAAATAGACTATTAAACTATTAAAAGTAATTAATTCTAAAAGGCTCATTTTATTTATAGATATAAAATAAATACCAATTGTTAGAATTAAATAGATGCCTATTTCATAAATAAAATCTTTGATTAAAAGAATATTATCTAAAAATTTTTGGAGAAGGAAATTATTCTTTAAAAGAATGATAAGTTTGTTTTCGAGTTTGGTTAAGAAAGTTGAAATTAAGTTTAAGTTTTTAATACTAGTATTCATAGAAATATTTTCAATTAAACTAGTATTAAATTCCGTACTTACATCAATATTTTCTTTAGCTTTGTTATAAATTACTTTACTAAATAATAAACCAATGAACAAATACATACCCAGGACTAAACAAAGAAAGAAAAAAAGTCGAGAGTTGATTAGATACAAAGCAACTATCGTGCCGAATATTAAAACCGAATTTAAGATAAAAGTAGTAAATACCTCGGATAGAAGATTTTTAAGATTACTTAATTCTTCTACTCTAGATACTATTTCTCCCGTGGTTCTGTTTTCAATAAACGGCAAAGGAAGATAAAATATATGCTCTAAAAAACTAGTAAATAACTCGGTATCAATATTTTTATGAAAAAAATTTAAATAATAATTTTTAAGATAATTAAATAAAACTTTAAATAAAAATACAAAGAAGAAGATAATAATAATTATTTTAAGAAATTTTAAATCATTACCATTATTTAGACTAGATATAGTTATTTGAAAATAAAAGTTACCTAATATAGCAAATAACATAAGTAGACAATTGAGAAAAACTATAATAATAAATAGTTTTTTATTTTTCTTTAATAATTCTACAAAGACTTTACTAATAGTTATTTCTTTAGTTAAATGCAAGATATTAGTGATGGGAGTTAATAAAATTAGGATATTAGTCCATTCTTTTAAAAACTCGGATATTTCTATTTTCTTTTTACCAGAGGCGGGGTCCATTATATAAACATGATTTTTACTTATTTTATAGATAACTACAAAATGGTTAAGACCATTAGCTAAAGTTAAATGAGCTATACAAGGTAAATAAATTTTTTCATCGTGAATATTTGTTACTTTTACACCTATTCCCTCAAAGCCATAACTTTTAGCAGCTTTTATAATATGGTAAGCACTGGTACCAGAACTAGTAGTCATAGTATCTTCTCTGATTTTAGATATAGGAACATAGCCACCATAGTATTTAATAATACAGGCAAGAGCACAGGCTCCACAATCTTTTAAATCGTGTTGTTTAACAAATTCAATTTTAGGCATTTCTTTTACCTCCCTTCACTAGTATTTATTGCGATTTAGAAGCTTAAATCCTTTTATTTTTGAAATTTTAGCCAGGATTTTAGGAATTCGTGACAAAATTCGACAAGAATTAAGGTTTAAGTGGTTTATAATAGCAACTTTAAGAAGGCGAAAAAAATGCAAAATTATATATTAATGGCGACTTTAAGAATTAAAAATGAACTAACTCAACAAGAGATTAGTAATATATTAGGAGTAAGTATAGCTAATTATAAAGAATATGAAACTGGAAGAAGACTTATGAATTTACATGAATTAAATATTTTAAGTAATTTTTATGATGTTTCAATAAATGCTTTACTAGGAATTACTAATAACTTAAAATGTGTTAATTTAAATAAAAATATTAATTATAAAATGTTAGCTTTTTATTTAAAATATATAAGACGGAAAAATAATTACACTCAAAAACAATTAGCTTCTAAATTTAAAGTAGATATTAATTCTATATCAAGATATGAAAATAAACCATGGTCGGTAAGTATCTTTTATTTAAAACAATTAGCTAATGAGTTTCATATATCTATTGATTATATATGTGATAAAACTAAAGAAAAAGAAGTGTTTTAATCTTTAAGCACTTCTTTTAATAATACTTCGTCATCTTTAAATAAATTATATTTTTTAACAATAAAACGGAAAATAACTTTTAATAAAGCAATACATGGGGTGGCGATTACCATCCCGATAATTCCAAAATAATGGCCAAATACTAATAAACCGACCATGATTGTTACAGGATGTAATTTAGTAGTTTTACTCATAACTACTGGTTGTAAGATGTAGTTTTCAACTAATTGAACAATTACACAGACGATTAAAGCTGCAATACCAGTAATAGTTCCACCACTAAAACCGACAATAACCGCGGCGGCACCACCTATGTATGGTCCTATATAAGGAATAATATCAGTTAAACCACAAAACATACCAAATAATAAAGGAGCATTTAAACCTACTAAAGCAAAACCTATACTATCACAGACAAAGACCATTAAGGCGACTAATAAGGTTCCAGATATAGTTTTACGGACTTCTTTACCTATATCATTTAATAAAACCTCAATTTCAAATTTGTTCTTATTGGGAACAAGCTTTAAAAAATGTTTAGATATGGCATTAAAATCAAATAACATATATAAACCAACAACCAAACTAATTAAAATGGTTCCAAGACCGGAGGCAAGACTACCTAATATACCTATTATCGAATTAGGTAAAGAGCTTGTAAAAGATACTAAATAATTACTTACTCCTTGGAATAAATTATCTTTAAATGAGGTTAAATCTATACCACTTATGGATACTTGATTGATAAAATCGGATGCAAAATTATTAAAATGGTCAACAATTGATGGTAATGTGGCAATTAAATCATTAATTTGTTTATATAAAGTAGGAATAAATATTCGTAAAAATATATAAATAAAAATTAAGAAAATAGCATAAACTATTAAACTACCAATAATCCGAGGAATACCTTTTTTCGATAGTTTAGTCACTAAAGGATTTAAAAGCCAGGCAATTACAAAACCGATAAATAAAGGAGATAATACTTTTAGAAAAGTAAAAACAAAATGCCATATATTTAAATTATCTAAAATAATAGTTCCACATAAAACAATGGCGACAAGCATAACAACATAAAGGAGTTTTAAGATTTTTTTAGTTAAAGATACGACTTCGTTTACCTCTTTATGGTCTATTTCTTTAAATTCTTTTTTCATTTTAAACCCTCATTAGTTCGGCTTCTTTGGCTTTAAATATCTCATCAATTTTTTTATTATAAGTATTTATTAACTCTTGAATATCGTCTAAAGCCGCTTTTTTCGCATCTTCGGGCATTTCTTCATTTTTTAAAGCATTATTAGCATCTTGGCGAATATTTCTTAAAGCAACTTTAGCTTCTTCACAGATAACTTTTGCTTGTTTAACGTATTCTCTTCTTTTTTCTTCGGTAAGTTCGGGAATAGTTAAAATAATTACCTCGCCATTATTAATAGGAGTAATACCTAAATTAGCTTCATTTAAAGCTCTTTCAATATCTTTTAAAGCATTTTTATCAAAGGGCTTGAGCATTAAACTACGAGCTTCGGGGACAGTAATATTAGCTAAACTTTGAACAGGTGTAGGAGTACCATAGTAATTAGCCATAATACCATTTAACATCGCAGGATTAGCACGACCGGCTCTAATATTAGTTAATCTTAATTCGAGATTTTCAATAGCTTTCATAAATTTTAATTCTGTATCCATTATTATTCCTCCTCATATGTAATATATAATAATATTATATCTTTATTTAAATAATTTAACAAGTTTTTATCTTTTATTTATTTAATTATATGCTATTTTTATAAACTATTTAAATAATCATTTAATTGTTGTTTTAAACTATTCTTCTTAACTTCAATTTTAAATTCATTCCAATAATCAGCGGGTTCAGTAAGACCACTTGTAATAGCGGTTTCATTATCAAACCAAATTATTTCCCCATTTTTAACAATAATTAAAGTTGGGGCATAAATATTTTGAGTACCATCGTCTAAAGTAGGTAAAAAATTAGATAATTTTAAAACTATACTTTGATAAACAGCATTTTTTACATCTCTATTTTCGTAAAAATCATAATATAAGATTTCTTTTAAACCTAATTCTAAGGCAACATCATTTAAAATACTTGCATAATAGCCAGTCCATTCATTAGCCGGATACCCCATAAATAAAACCCCAGTTCCACCTCGAAGAAAAGAATAAACTTCACTAGCATTAACATATTTATATACATTATTAGAACTAACATTAGGATATTCTTCATCAAATTTTTCATTATCTATTTTTTCTTGAGGATTAAAGTCAGTTTTGCCTATGATAATAAAAGCTATAATAATAGCTATAAAAATAAGTGCAGTTAAGATATTTTTTAAGGTTTTATGCATTTTAATCACCACTTATTAATATTATAACATCGTTTAGAATTTAACTTAAATAAAACCATTTAAAAATGTTAAATAAATGTCTATTAAAAAGAAAAAACTAATCCTTTGATTAGTTTTCTTTAATTTGATTCATTACCTCTTCAGCAAAATTTTCCGTTCTTTTTTCCATGCCTTCGCCAACTTCATAACGAATAACTTTTTTAATTTGACCAGCATGGTTTTTAACATAATTAGCAACAGTAAGAGAATCGTCTTTAATAAAGGCTTGTTCGGTTAAACAAATTTCCTTTAAATATTTTTTAATACGGCCATCGACCATTTTTTCGGCTATATCAGCTGGTTTACCTTCAGACATAGCTAATTCTTTTTGTAAAGCTCTTTCTTTAGCTAAAACATCTTCGGGTACGTCTTCAGGAAAAATGTATTCCGGACGCATCGCCGCGGCTTGCATAGCTACATCTTTAGCAATTTCACTTGAAGCGCCTTCCACAACACTTAAAACCGCAATTTTACCACCCATATGAAGATAAGCGCCAAAATTTTCATTAGCTGATTTTTCTACTACCTCAATTCTTCTAAGAGATAATTTCTCACCTATTTTAGCAGTTTTAGCAATTATTAAATCTTTTATAGTTCCCTCTTCACAAGGTAATTCCATGGCTTCTTCTAAAGTTGTGACCTTACTATTTAAGATAGTATTACCAATAGTATCAAGCATATTAGTAAATTCTTCATTTTTACTTACAAAGTCAGTTTCACTGTTAACCTCAATAATAACAGCGCGCTCATCTTTCATAAATATATTAGCTAAACCCTCGGCAGCAATACGTGATTCTTTTTTAGCACTTTTGGAAATACCTTTTTCTCTTAGCCAATCAACGGCGGCATCCATGTCTCCATTAGTTTCAGATAAAGCTTTTTTACAATCCATCATGCCAGCACCAGTTGCTTCACGTAAATTTTTTACCATACTTGCTGTAACTTCCATATAATTTCCTCCTATTTATTTTAATACTTTAATTAATTCTTCTTTTTTCATTGTAGAATAACCTTTAATACCTTTTTCTTTAGCTAAATTTTTAAGTTCAGTTAAAGTTTGATTATCAAAGTTTATTTCTGTTTTCTTTTCTTTTTTGGGTTCAACAACTTTTTTAATTTCTTTTCTTGGTTTTTCTTTCTTTGGTTCTTCTGGTTCTTCAAAGTCAGATTTCTTTAATTCTTTTGGTTCTTCTTTAATTAATTCATCCATAGTTTTAGGTTCACTTTTAGATTTTTTATCTTCTTCTGTAACATAATCAACCATTTCTAAACCACGAGATTCACAAATAGCATTGTTTAAAACACCTAAGACTACTTTAACGCTTCTTACGGCATCATCATTACCTGGTATTACATAATCAACATCGTCGGGGTCACAGTTGGTATCAACTAAACCAAAAACGGGAATACGTAATTTACGAGCTTCTCTAATTGCATTTAACTCTTTTTTAGGGTCAACAATAATTAAAGCATTTGGTAATTTGCTCATATCGCGAATACCAGCCAGAATTTTATTTAATTTTTCATATTCTTTACGTAGACCAATAACCTCTTTTTTAGGTAAAACATCAAAACGACCATCTTTTTCCATATTTTCGATTTCTTCAAGACGTTTTACTCTTCTTCTTATGGTTCTAAAGTTAGTTAAAGTTCCACCTAACCATCTTTCAGTTACATAATAAGAATTGCTTCTTAATGCTTCTTCTTTGGCAGCATCTTGAGCTTGTTTTTTAGTACCGACAAAAAGGAATGTTCCTCCATTATCAGCAATACTTTTTACTGCTTCGTATGCTTCCTCTAATTTTTTAGTTGTTTTTTCAAGGTCAATAATATAAATATCTTCCCTCGCTCCAAAAATATACTCTTTCATTTTTGGGTTCCATCTTTTTGTTTGATGTCCAAAATGAACTCCTGCTTCTAATAAATAACTCATAGAAACAACGGCCATAAA
>CANQYU010000017.1 GCA_947628145.1 uncultured Bacilli bacterium
GCGTCCAGTAATCAATCTGAAAGCTAATATAACATTCTCAGGGGGAAATGGAACAAGTGGTAGTCCATTTGTTGTAGCAACAACAGAATAATATTATGACTAGATAGAATTATCTACCTAGTTTTTTTATTTTAATATTTTTACCAAAAGAACCACCTAAGATACTAGAAGAAATTAAGATTATATAATAAATTATTCTATCAATATTTAAATTACTTTTAAAGATAATTAAATTAATTAATATTAATAATATAACAAGTAATAAACCTAGTTTAATACCTAATATATAACCTTTTTCTGGTAATTTATTACTAGCTTTAGCACTTATAATAAAGAAAGATATAGCAGTTAATATAATAGATAGTTTATTTATAAAATTAGTATTAATACCTATTAAATTTATTAATGATGTTATTAAAGCAATAACAACTATAAATATAATAAATATACCTATATATTTTAAATATTCTAATAATTTAGACATTAAATCACCCTACTAAAATATATTAAATGTTTAAAAAAATATGATTAGTTCCATAATAATAGTGGTGATATTATGGAATTATTTACAACCGTAGTAAGAACGTTATTCTTTTATTTTTTTATTACTTTAGCTTATCGAATCATGGGAAAAAGAGAGGTAGGACAATTAGGTATTATTGATTTAATTGTATCAATATTAATTGCAGAATTAGTGGCTATTAGTATTGAAAATATAAAAGATTCCATATTTTTAACTATTTTACCTATAAGTGTATTAGTCGTATTAGAATTAATACTGGCTTATATATCAGTTAAATCAAGAACATTTAGAACAATATTTGGAGGTAAACCATCTTTAATAATTGCTAATGGTAAAATAAATTATCGAGAAATGGTTAAACAAAGATATAGTATGGATGATTTACTTTTAAGTTTAAGACAAAAAGAAATTAGAAATGTAGAAGATGTAGAATATGCTTTTTTAGAGCCTAATGGAAAATTATCAATATTTAAATATAATTTCTTTAAATTAAAAACTGCTTATCCTATGCCTTTAGTGGTAGATGGAAGCTTACAATTACATGCTTTAAAATATATACATAAAACTAAAGAATGGTTAGAATTAGAACTTAAAAAGAAAAATTTAAGTATTAAAGATGTATTTTATGCTTTTTATAAAAATAAAAAAATATATATAGTTAAAAAGAGTGAAACCCTTAATTAATTATTGTAATAAAAGAATAAATGTGGTATATTATAGGGGTAAAGCAAAAAAGAAACTAAGTACGATATTGTTTTTAAATAGAGAGTTCATGGTTGGTGGAAATGAATTAAAAAGATATCCGAAATCTATTCTTTAGTGGAACTAATCATTCCCGCATTTCTGCGTTATGGATTTTGAGTTAAAAATAAGGATGGTACCGCATTAATGCTCCTGGCGTTATTGTGGTTTTTATTTTAAGAAAGGTTGTGTGTTATGATTGATATTAAATTAATAAGAGAAAATAGGGATTTAGTTAAGGAAAATATTAAAAAGAAATTTCAAAATGAAAAGTTAGGTTTAGTTGACGAGGTTTATGATTTAGATGTTAAATATCGGGAAGCAAAAGCCCAAGCCGATAATTTAAGAAGCGATAAAAATAAAAAAAGTGGGGAAATTGGCTTACTTATGAAAGAAAAAAAATTAGAGGAAGCCGAAGCTATTAAAAATGATGTGGCTCTTATGAATGAGAAAATAGCCGAATTAGAAAAGCTAGAAGAAACTTTAAGTCAAGAAATAAGAGAGAAAATGTATTTAATTCCCCAAATAATTGACGATAGTGTTCCTATTGGAAAAGACGATAGCGAAAATGTCGAGGTCCAAAGATTTGGAGAGCCAAAAGTTCCTAGTTATGAAATTCCTTATCATGCCGATATTATTGCTAATTTTAATGGTTTAGATAAAGATGCGGCCGGAAGAACAAGTGGCGAAGGCTTTTATTACTTAATGGGCGATATAGCAAGATTACATGAAGCGATGCTTGCCTATGCCCGGGATTATATGATTGCTAAAGGTTTTACTTATGCTATACCTCCATTTATGATTCATGGTAATGTGGTCGAAGGAGTTATGTCATTTCCTGAAATGCAAGCAATGATGTATAAAATAGAGGATGAAGATTTATATTTAATTGGAACTAGTGAACACTCAATGATAGGTAAATTTAAAGACCAAATTATTAAAAATAGTGAGCTTCCCATTACAATGACCTCATATTCTCCTTGCTTTAGAAAAGAGGGAGGTTCTCATGGTTTAGAAGAAAGAGGTTTATATCGGGTTCACCAATTTGAAAAACAAGAAATGATAGTTATTTGTGAACCTAAAGATTCTATGGACTGGTATAATAAAATGTGGCATTATAGTGTAGAAATATTTAGAAACTTTAATATACCAGTAAGACAACTGGACTGTTGTAGTGGCGATTTAGCCGATTTAAAAGTTAAATCATGTGATATTGAAGCTTGGAGTCCAAGACAACAAAAATATTTTGAGGTTTGCTCTTGTTCAACTTTAGGTGATGCTCAAGCTAGACGATTAGGAATTAGAGCTAAGAATGAAAATGGTACTTATTATGTTCATACGCTTAATAATACTGTGGTGGCATCTCCAAGAGGTTTAATTGCTTTATTAGAAAATAATTATAATGAAGATGGAAGCATTACTATTCCAGAGGTATTAAGACCATATATGGGTGGTAAAGAAAAAATCGAAAAAAATAAATAGAAAGCTCCAAACTTTCTTTTTTATTTGCATACATTGATTGAAGAAAAATGCCAAAAGTGGCAAAAATCTTCAATGAAATGTTGCAAAAAATTTAAAAAAATTATATAATGATATTGAAGAAAAATGCCAAAAGTGGCAAAAATCTTCAATGAAATGTTGCAAAAAATTTAAAAAAATTATATAATGATATTGAAGAAAAATGCCAAAAGTGGCAAAAATCTTCAAAAGGAGATTAACTATGAAAGAAATTAAAAGAGATATTTACTTAAACAGATTAATTGCTCGGAGAGAAAATGGCTTGATTAAAGTTATAACTGGGATTAGAAGATGTGGTAAGTCTTATTTATTAGACCCATTATTTAAAAATTATTTACTTGAGAGTGGGGTAAAAGAAAATCATATTATTAAATTAGAGTTAGATAAAGAAGAAAATAGTAAATATTTAACTCCTCATGAATTGAATTTATACATAAAATCCCAAATAAAAGACAAAGATATGTACTATATTTTATTAGACGAAATTCAACTAGTTAATAACTTTGAATCAGTATTAAATGGTTTTTTATATGAAAAGAATCTTGATGTTTATGTAACAGGTAGTAATTCAAAATTCTTATCTTCCGACATTATTACGGAATTTAGAGGCAGAGGGGACGAAATTAGAGTATTTCCATTATCTTTTTCGGAATTTGTTAATGCTTATAAAGGCGATAAAATAGAAGCATGGAATGAATATATATTATATGGGGGATTACCTTTAATTTTATCTAAAAAGACTGACGAAGAAAAAGCAAAATATTTAAAAGATTTATTTGAGCAAACTTATGTGAAAGATATAATTGAGCGAAATAATATTCAAAGATTTGATATTATAGATTCAATTATTAATATCTTAGCATCCTCTGTTGGTTCGCTTACTAATTCTCAAAAAATATATAATACATTTGTAAGTAATGGAGAAAAAGAAATTTCTTTAAATACTATAAATTCATATATAAAATATATTGAAGATTCTTTTATTGTTAATAAATCTAATAGATATGATGTTAAGGGCAAAAAATATATTCAAACTCCCCAAAAATATTATTTTTCAGATATTGGGCTTCGTAATGCTAGATTAAATTTTAGACAGCAAGAAGAAAACCATATAATGGAAAATGTAATTTATAACGAGTTATTAGTAAGAGGTTATAATGTTGATGTAGGGGTCGTGGAAATTAGAGATAATGATAAAAATAGAAAACAATTGGAGGTTGATTTTGTATGTAATTTGGGAAATAAAAGATATTATGTCCAATCAGCGTTAAATTTAGAAACTAGAGAAAAGACAATTCAAGAAGAGCGACCTTTAATGAATATAAACGATAATTTTAAAAAAATAATTGTAGTAAAAGACAATATAAAGCATTGGTATACAGAAGAGGGTATATTAGTAATTGGAGTACAGGAATTTTTATTAAATCAAAATAGTTTGGATTTATAATATTGTATTAAAAGAAAGTAGACTAATAAAAATAGTTTACTTTTTTAATAAAAAATTAACTCTTTCTTTAAATAAAAAAATAAGATATAATGGTTTTAGGTGGGAAAAATGGTAGTAAATTTAAATGATGTTTTAGTTAAAGTAGTAATTATACGGAATAATAATAAAAATATTTACTTTCGTTTTGATGATAATTTAAATTTAATTGTAAGTGCTAATAAAAGAATAAAAGAAAAAGAAATATTAAAATTAATTAAAAAAAATGAGCTTTCTTTAGGAAGATTATTAAATAAAGCTCAAAAAAGGGTAGAAAAACAAGGAGAATTTTGGTATTTAGGGAATAAATATACTATTCAATATGAAAATATTACGGAGGTTCAATTTCGAGAAAATATAGTTTATGCTAAAGATGAGAAAATGTTAAATAGTTTTTTAAAGCAAAAAATGGGAGAAATATTTTTAGAAGAGGTAAATAATTTAAGAAAAGTTATAGCAACTCCTGATTTTACTTTAAAAATAAGAAAAATGAAAACTAGATGGGGAGTTTGCAACTACAAAAATATGACTATTACTTTAAATAGTGAATTAATTAAATATTCTATTTCGGCAATAAGATATGTAATTATTCATGAAATGTGTCACTTTGAAGAACATAACCATGGAGCTAATTTTTGGAAAAAAGTGAGTAGATATGAGCCAAATTATAAAGAAATAAGAAAGGAGCTTAGAGGGTAATGATAGAATCTATAAATAATCCTAAAGTTAAAGAATGGAAGAAATTAAAGGATAAAAAAGGGCGAAATGAGCAAAATTTATTTTTAATCGAGGGAGAACATTTACTTAATGAAGCTTTAAAAACTAATTTAGTTGAGGAAATTATAGCCAGTAAGGAATGTTTTAAAAAAGATGGTATTCCTTTTCATTTAGTAAGTGAAAATATTTTAAAAAGTTTATCTAGTCAAGTAAGTGGAACTAATGTAATCGCCGTGGTAAGAAAAATGGAGTCAAAAGCTTTAGTTGGTAAAGTTTGTATTTTAGACGATATTCAAGACCCGGGTAATTTAGGGGCTATAATTAGGAGTGCTTTAGCTTTTAATATTAAAAATATTATTTTAAGTGAAAAAACAGTTGATTTATATAATGAAAAAGTTATTAGAGCTAGTGAGGGTATGTTATTTCATTTAAATTTTAAAAGAGGAAATTTAGAAGAAATAATAACTGAGTTAAAACAAGCTAATTATAAAATCTATGGTACTAATGTAAGAAAAGGAAAGTCTTTAAAAGAAATTGATTTTCCCTCTAAAATAGGAATTATAATTGGAAATGAGGGCCAAGGAATGAGTAAATATTTAGAAGAATACACGGATGAGTTGATTAATATTCCAATTAATAATTTATGTGAAAGTTTAAATGCCAGTATTGCGGCTAGTATTATTTTTTATGAAACTAATAAATAGGCTCATTGCAGATTATTTTAAAATAAGCTATAATAGTTAATATAAATAACTTAATGGGAGGTAAATATGAATTATATTGAACTAGGTATAATTACGAGTACCCATGGAATTAAAGGAGAAATTAAGCTTAAAAGTAATTTTTCAAGGAAAGATTTAGTTTTTAAAGAGGGTTTTAAAATATATATAGGGGAAGAAAAACAAGAAGAAATAATTAATACTTATAGAGTTCATAAAGGGTTTGATATGATTACTTTAAAAGGGTTTAATGATATAAATGAGGTATTAAAATATAAAGGTTTAAAAGTATATATAAAAAAAGAACATTTAAATTTAGCTCCCGGGGAATTTTTAATTACTGACTTAATTGGTTGTAAAATCATAGATAATAATAAATGTTATGGAACAGTTTTGGATATAGTAGAAAATAAAGCGGGTATTTTACTATATGTGAAAGCTCAAAAATTTTATTATATTCCTTATAATCAAGAATTTATTAAAGAAATTAATATTTTAAAAAAAGAAATTAAAGCAATACGAGTAGGTGAGTTATATGAGATTTGATATTTTAACCTTATTTCCGGAGGTTATAAAAGCTTATATTAATGAAAGTATTATTAAAAGAGCTATTAATAAAAAATTAATTGAGGTAAATATTATTAATATAAGAGATTATACTTTACTTAAAAATGGGCAAGTAGATGCTCCACCTTTTGGGGGAGGAAGAGGAATGGTTTTGATGTGTGAACCAGTTGTGAGAGCGATTGAAGCCGTAAAAACTCCGGAAGCTTTAGTATTTTTACTGACACCCCAAGGAAGAACTTTTAAACATAATGTCGCGGCAGAATTAGTGAAGAAAACTAAACATTTAATTTTAGTATGTGGCCATTACGAGGGGTTTGATGAGCGTATTCTTAATTTTGTCGATGGCGAAATAAGTATTGGCGATTTTGTTTTAACCGGCGGAGAACTACCAGCTTTAATGATTATGGATGCTATTTCGCGGTTTATCCCAGGAGTAATAAATGACGAGTCTTTTAATAATGATTCTTTTAAAGATGGGTTACTGGATTATCCCGAATATACCAAACCCCGAGAATTTAGAGGATATAAAGTACCAGATGTATTACTTAATGGAGACCATAAAAAAATTGCGGAATATCGAAAAGAAGCCCAATTAAAAGCAACTAAAGAAAAAAGACCAGATTTATTAAAGTAGGTGGAAATATGAAAAGTTTTATTATTAAAAAATTAAAAAAGCCTTTGGAATTAGACGAACCTTTAGGAAAAATTGAAGGATTTAAATATGTGCCAAAATTAAAACAAGAAACTAAACTTAAAGAAATAATAATTGTCAATGAAGAATTAATTGATAAATTAATTATGAAAAGTTTTGATAAGAAATATAAAGCTATTTTAGAATTATATTTAAAAGCGATGGGGGAAGAAGACGAGGGCGATAGTGAAAGTGTTTTTATGCGGGCTTTAGACGAGGTAGCTAGATTAAGAAGCATAATTATTCGTAAATATCAAAAGGTTTTAAGTAATAAAACTACCGAAAAATTATTAAAAAAATTAAAAATATTAGAAAATGAATTAAGAGTGAAAATAATTGATTATAAATTATTAATTGAACAAAAAGACTTAGAAAAAGAAAAAGCTCAAAGTAGATAACTTAAAGCTTTTTTTAAAAGAAAAAAACTCGTAAAACGAGTTTAAAACTAAAATGGTGACTCCGGAGCGATTCGAACGCTCGACCGATCGCTTAGAAGGCGATTGCTCTATCCAGCTGAGCTACGGAGTCGTAACTACTTGAACAGTTCTTATTATACTCTATTTTCTAAGTTATTGCAAGTACCTTATTTATTAATATGGCTAGGAAAGAAAATATTATACTGGAAATTAAGTACTTTTAAAAGTAGCAATTATTTTATCGTTTACTTTAAAAATAACATCAGTAACATTAAGAGTATCTTTTAGAGATAGAGCAATAGAGTATTTAACTTCTTCTAATAAAGTTCCTTCGGCTAAATTTAAAATGTCATTATTAAAACTTAGAGATACTTGGTTTTCTAATTGTTCATAATTTAATAATTCGACACTAGAAGCTAAAAAACTCATTAAATTTGTTTCATAAATGGGACTACTTTTTAATTCGTCAATAATTATTTCAATTTTATTATTTTCATTATTATTAATTTTCGTAATGGGAATATAGTAAGTTAAATCATTTTCTTTCCCAATATAATAAATAGTAGTTTTAGTTAAAGATTTAATATTACTAATATCATAAACTTTATTAATACCAAAATTTCTATTAAGAGTATTAGGGAGATTTATTTTACTTTGAGGAAGAGTAGTTAATTTAGCATCTTTTACAAAAAGCATAATTTCTTTTATTTCGGGGATTTCCGTTAAAGTATAAACTAAACTTTCAATTAGTTTTTCTTCGTCTTCTTTTTTGACATTTAAAAAGTTAGGAGAGAAATTTAATTTTAAAAGGCCATCATTTAATGAACAACTTAAAAGTTCGGTATTTTTCGGAATAATGGCTTTAAATTCTGCCGGAATATATTCGTTTTCTTTAGAGCCAATGGTTAGAGCTTTAATTAATTCTTTTACTTTAGTTAAAGTTTCTTTACTAGTTGTTGGAATAGTAGTTCTAATAACATAATTGTCGTTATTTAATAAATAAATTGGCGTTTTATTTACATTAATATAGGTCGTGGTTTTAGATATTTGGGGTTTATTATCGGGAAAAAAATATAAAATTGTAACAATAATTAAAGCTAAAGTGGAGACAATAATTCTTCTAATTGCACTTTTTTTTAGCATAACATCACCTAATAAATTATACTGAGAAGAAAAAAATATATGAAAAAAATCTCCATGACGGAGATTTAAATTGTAATTTCACCTAATTTTAAGAGTTCCACTACTGCGCCAGCTCGACCTTTAACCTCTAGTTTTTGCATAGCATTAGAGATATGATTACGAACAGTTTTTTCACTTATTTTTAAAGCTTGGGCTATTTCTTTAGTAGTTTTATTCTCAATTAGTAAACTAAATATTTCATGTTCTCTTTTAGTTAAAATACTTCTTTTCACGTGTACACCCTCCTCATGAACTTTGTTACATCTAGTGTATTTTATGAGTTACACGTAAAAATGGTTAAATAAAGGGCCTAATTATCAAATTTGATTGTAATATATTTATTTTCGTCATATAATTCTTGAACAGCGCGAATAATATTATTGGCGAGGGCGGTATTATGTTCTTTAGAAGAAACGGTAATTTTAATATTATTACCATTAATTTCAGTAAAAGAATCTAATTTAAATTTTTCTTTAATAATTTTAGTTATTTGTTCTTTAGAAGCTTCATTTTTATTAATATTTTGGAGTTCTTCATAAGCTTGATTTTTTTCTTCTAAAGAAGCTTCTTTACTTAAAATAATAGTTTCGAGTTCAGTCATTTTATTGACTAATTCTTCTTCACTAGCAACTTTTAATGCGACTAAAGTTTCATTTTCTGAAATTACTACCTCAGCATTTTCGTCACTCGGCTCACTAACATTTAAGGTTGAAAGAGAAGCTTCGCCCATCGTTAAATAATAAATACTTAAAACCATAATAAGAGAGAAAAGAGTTAAAAACCATAAATTTTGTTTATTAATCATATTAGTTATTCCTTTCATATCACTATAATATATGTCCATATTTTTAAAAATATGTTAAAATAGTAGTGAACTTTAAAGTTATTTGATATAATTAATTAGAGGGATTATGAAATATATTTTAGTTTATAGTTATTTAATTTTTTTCTTTTATAGTTTTGGTGGTTATTTTTTAGAGGTTTTAGCTTGTTATTTTGGAACTAAAAAACTAGTTAACCGCGGTTTTTTATGTGGACCAGTTATTCCTATTTATGGGATAGGGGCTTTATTTATTTTATATACTTTAATGCGTTATTATGATGACCCGGTGGTAGTTTTTGTTTTTGGAGTAATTATAACAAGTAGTTTAGAGTATTTTGTATCTTTTTTATTAGAAAAATTATTTCATAATAAATGGTGGGATTATTCCAACCGAAAATATAATATAAATGGTCGAGTTTGTTTAGGAAATTCTTTTGCTTTTGGAATTTTAGCTTTAGTAATTGTTTATTTTTTAACGCCTTTATTATTAGAATTTTTTAAATTATTTAGTTTTAAATTTTGGGTAACATTTTCCATTATTACGGGAGTTTTATTTATTATGGATTTAGTTTATTCCATTATTATTGCTTATAATTTACGGAATAGAATTATTATTGTAGAGCAACTTAAAAATGAAAAAATTGCTTTAATACCCGTTATTTTAGAAAAGAAATTAAAACAATCTATTGCTCATTTTAAAGCTTTTCCAACTAGATTATTAAAAGCTTTCCCTTATGTAGAAAGACAATATCATAATTATTTTGAATTAATGCGAAAAGAAAGAGAAAAGTTAAAAGAAAAAAAAGGTAAGAAAAAAATTTAGACTTTTTACTTTTTTTATTTTAAGGTATAATATTGGTGGTGTTTATATGAAAAGAGAAAATATTCGAAACTTTTCAATTATTGCGCATATTGACCATGGCAAGTCAACTTTAGCAGATAGAATACTAGAGTATACACATGCGATAGATAAAAGAGAAATGAAAGAACAAATTTTAGATAGTATGGATTTAGAACGAGAAAGAGGTATTACCATTAAACTTAATGCCGTCGAATTACATACGAATTATAGGGGAGAGGATTACACTTTAAATTTAATAGATACTCCCGGACATGTCGATTTCTCTTACGAGGTATCAAGAAGCTTAGCCGCTTGTGAGGGGGCTATTTTAGTCGTGGATGCGACTCAAGGAATAGAAGCCCAAACTATTGCTAATTTATATTTAGCTTTAAATAATGATTTAAAAATTATTCCCGTGATTAATAAAATTGATTTACCTAATGCAAATATTCCGAAAGTAAAAGAAGAACTTAAAAATGTGTTTGGGTTTAAAGACGAAGAAATTGTTTTATGTAGTGGGAAAACGGGTGAGGGCGTACCTATTTTAATTGAGGAAATTATTAAAAGAATACCGGCTCCCATTATTCCCGAGACCGATAAAACTCGAGCTTTAATTTTTGATAGTAAGTATGATGCTTATAGGGGAGTGGTCGCTTTAGTTAAAGTAGAAAGTGGCTCTTTAAAAGTTAAAGATAAAATATATTTAATGGGGAGTGGTTCGGAATTTGAAATTGTGGAATTAGGAACTAATACTCCGAAAGAACTTAAAAAAGAAGAATTAAAGGCGGGAGAGGTCGGCTTTATTTGTGCAAGTATTAAAGAAATTGAAAAAGTGCAAGTGGGAGATACAATTACTTTAAGTAATAACCCCGCGACCGAACCGATTAAAGGCTACCAACCTATGAAGCCGATGGTTTATTCAGGATTATTTCCAGTCGAACCAAATCGTTTTCCGGATTTAAAAGAAGCTTTATTTAAATTAAAATTAAATGATGCAGCTTTAACTTTTGAACCAGAAACATCTGATGCCTTAGGCTTTGGTTTTCGAACAGGTTTTTTAGGCTTATTACATATGGATGTAATTATGACGAGAATTGAAAGAGAATTTAATATTGAAATAATTGCGACATCTCCTAGTGTTATTTATGAGGTCATGTTAACGAATGGGACAGTTTTAAAAATTGATTCTCCTAATAAAATGCCAGAGCGAGATATAATAAGTTATATAAAAGAGCCCTTTATCTTTACTAATATAATTGTTCCTAGTGAATATATAGGTTCTATTATGGAACTTTGTCAAGATAAAAGAGGTATTTATAAATCGATGGAATATATAGATGCGACTAGGGTAAATATTCATTATGAAATACCTTTATCAGAGATAGTATATGATTTTTTTGATAAATTAAAAAGTTTTACTAAAGGTTATGCTTCTTTTGATTATGAAATATGTGGATATAAAGAGTCTAATTTAGTTAAAATGGATATATTACTTAATGGTAAAGTAGTCGATGCTTTATCAGTTATTGTTCATAAAGATTTTGCTTATGTAAGAGGACGTGCTATTGTTAAAAAATTAAGAGAATTAATTCCTCGTCAAATGTTTGAATTACCTATTCAAGCAAGCGTGGGAACTAAAGTTATAGCTAGAGAAACTATTAGTGCAATGCGCAAAAATGTTTTAGCTAAATGTTATGGTGGTGATGTATCGCGAAAAAGAAAACTTTTAGAAAAACAAAAAGAGGGTAAAAAGAAAATGAAAACTATTGGGACAGTCGAGGTACCTCAAGAAGCTTTCTTAGCGATACTTAGTGGGGAGGAATAAAATGGAAGCAATTAAAGCAGTTTATATTCATATTCCTTTTTGCAATAGTATTTGTTCTTATTGTGATTTTTGCAAAGTTGTCTATAATGAAGATTGGCTTAAACCTTATTTAAAAAGATTAGAAGAAGAAATTGATAATGCTTATATGGGGGAAGAAATCGAAACTTTATATATTGGGGGAGGAACTCCGACTTGTTTAAATATCGAAGAGCTAAAAATATTATTTAATATTTTAGCTAAATTTAAAAAAAGTAATAATATTGAATTTACTATGGAAGCTAATATTAATGATTTAGAAGAAGAAAAATTAAGATTTTTATATGAACAAGGAGTAAATAGATTAAGTATTGGAATTGAGTCTTTTGATGCCGAAAAACTTAAATTTATGAATAGAACAGCTAATTTTAAAGAAGCTAAGAAAAAAATAGAATTAGCGCGAAATATTGGCTTTAAAAATATTAATTTAGATTTAATGTATGCTATACCAAAAGAAACAACGAAGATGTTAGAAAAAGATATTAAATTATTTTTAAAACTAAAACCGGAACATATAAGTACTTATTCTTTAATAATTGAAAAGAATACTTTAGTGGGACTTAATAAAGTTAAACCTATTGAAGAAGATAGAGATGCTAAAATGTATGAAATAGTTTGTAAAAAACTTAAAAAAGCTGGTTATATTCATTATGAATTATCTAATTTTGCTAAAAAAGGTTTTCTTTCTCGCCATAATTTAACTTATTGGAATAATAATGAATATTATGGATTTGGATGTGGAGCTAGTGGTTTTGTAGAAGCAGTTAGATATGAAAATACAAAGAGTTTAACAGAATATCTAAAAGGAAACATAGTTAGTTCTAAATCCTTAATGAGTAAAGTAGATAATATGGAAAATGAACTGATTTTAGGTTTTCGAAAATTAGAGGGAATTAGTTTAGCTGAGTTTTTTGATAAATATGAGGAAAATATGCAAAATATTTTTCCAATTAAACCTTTAATTAAAAGTAAAGCTCTAATATATAAAAATGGAAGAGTATATATTAATCCTAAAAAATTATATGTAATGAATGAAATTTTAATTAAATTAATTTAAATTTAAAGAAAAGCATAAACTTTTCTTTTTTGTTTACACTAATTAGAGGTGGTATTATGCTTAGAAATTTAAATATTTTAAATGGGGAAATGCCTTTAAAATTTGATAGTTTAAATACAATTTATACAGTTAATTTAACAACCGAGGATGATTATTTAAAACTTGATTATGAAATTAGTGACGATGCCGAAATATCGGTTTATGGAAATAAATTAGAGCCAGGATTAAATGAGGTAGTGCTAACGGTTTTTAATAATGAAGATACTATTAGTTATTATTTATATGTCTATAAAGAAGAAAAAGAACTTGCAACAAGTGTTTTTAAACCCATAGAAAAAGAGGAAAAAGAGCTTCCTAATTATGTTGCTCCCGCGATAGCTAGTAGTTGTTTTCTTTTTATTTTACTATTCTTTACACTTTTATTTAAAAAAAGTAAAAAATGCAGATTTAACTAAATTGGAGGCAATTTTGGTCAAAAATGGCTATTTTTGATGCAGATTTAATAAAATTGGCTAAGCAGATTTAATAAAATCTGTTTTTGCTTTCATTAAATTTTTTTGCTAAAATCCTCGGTGAAAGGAGGTATATTATGCAAAATATGTTATTTTGGCTTAGAAATCATTATAAAGATGTTCTGATTGCTTTTTTACTTTTAGTTCTAGCTTTTATAATTTATATTAAATATATAGCTCGGGAACCGGTAAGTAGCAATGAAAACGAAATAATGGCCGTGGAAACGAAAAAAGAAGAAGAAACGGAACCAGAGACGTTAGATGTGCCAACGATAAAAGTTGATGTTAAAGGCGCCGTTAAAAAGCCGGGAGTTTATGAGGTTAAAACTGGCGCAATTATTAATGACATAATTACTTTAGCGGGTGGCTTTAATTCTAATGCTTATAAAAATGGAATTAATCTAAGTAAAAAAGTTAGTGATGAAATGGTTATTTATGTTTATACTAAAAGTGAAATAAAGCCCAATTCTAGTAGTGAAACAACCAAAGAGGTTATTACATCTTGTGAAGTACCTACCTATAATATTTGTGAATGTGTAAACAACCAAAGCAGTATTATAGAAAATGGTCCCGGAAATAGTAACCCAGGTAGTAGCTCTAATCCTGGAAGCTCTTTAGTAAATATAAATACAGCGAGTATAGAAGCTCTAACATCTTTATCAGGAATAGGCGAAAGTAAAGCTCAAGCAATAGTACAATATCGGCAAGAACATGGTAATTTTAAGTCTATTGAAGAACTTTTAAATGTAAGTGGAATAGGAGATTCCGTATTTGCCAAAATTAAGGATTATATTACAGTCTAAATTATTTTTAATAGTTAGTTTATGTTTGATAATTATTTATGCTTTGGTAGGAACAAAAGTAATTAAATATAATTCTAGTTATAATATAAATGATAATTATTTAGAGGGAAAAATTGTTTCTTATAAAATCGATGGTAATAAACTTAATATTCTTTTAAAAGCTCAAGAAAAAGTCGAGGTTATTTATTATATTAATACTTTAGAAGAACAAGAAAAGTTAAAAAATACTTTAAAATATGGTTTAACTATTAAACTTACCGGGACTTTTTCAATTCCTTTAAATAATACTTTACCTAATACTTTTAATTATAAAAAATATTTATATAATAAAAGAATTTATTATATTTTTACAGCTAAAGAAATAAAAATAAGTTCTAATAAAATAAATATTTTAGCGCAAATTAAAAATAAAATTAGAGAAAGAATAGAAACTTTTAATAATACCCAAAGTTATATGTATGCTTTTATTCTAGGCGAAAATGATTATATTGAGGGAAATATTTATGAAGCTTTTAAAGATAATGGAATTACCCATTTATTTGCTGTATCAGGTATGCATGTTTCTTTTTTAGTTACTTTAATTCAAAGTTTATTAAAACGCTTAAAATTAAAAGAACAAGGAATAGATTTTATTATAGTTGTTTTCTTATTTTTTTATATGTTTTTAGTAGGTTTTAGCGCTTCGGTGGTACGAGCTTCTTTATTATTTATATTAATACTTATAAATAAAAAATTAAATTTAAAATTAAGTACAGAAAGAGTTTTATATATTTTATTTTTAATGTTAGTAATAATAGAGCCTTTTTATATTTATGATTTAGGTTTTCAATATTCTTTTATAACCTCTTTATGTTTAATTTTATTTGGGAAAAAAATTAAAGGTAATTATTTTAAAAGACTATTTTTAATTAGTTTAATTGCTTTATTAGGGAGTTTACCAATAACTTTAGCTAATTTTTATGAATTTAATCTTTTAACAGTATTAAATAATATAATTATTGTTCCTTTAGTAAGTTTAATATTATTTCCTTTAACTTTATTAACGTTTATATTACCTTTTTTAGAAGAAATATTAAGTTTCGGATTTAAACTTTTAGAGAATTTAAATATTTTTTTAGAGGCTTTAAAACTTAATATTGTAGTTCCAAAAATAAATATTTTAGAAATAGTTATATATTATATAATAGGGTATTTTGGCTATAAATATAATTTTAAATATGTTTTAGGAATTGGGTTATTAATTTTAGTGATAAAGTTTAAGCCTTATTTAGATTTTAATAGCTATGTTTATTATTTAGATGTAGGGCAGGGAGATAGTTCATTAATTGTAAGTGCTAATCGAAAAGATGTGATTATGATTGATACGGGAGGCGAAATAACTTATAAAAAGGAAGCTTGGGAAGAGCGAAATAAGAGTTTTAATTTAGGAACTAATATAGTTTTATTTTTGAAAAGTTTAGGTATTACGAAATTAGATTTATTAGTAATTTCGCATGGGGATTTGGACCATTTAGGATACGCCGAAACTATAATTAAAGATATAGAAGTAAAGCAAATGATGTTTAATAATAATCTTTATAATAATTATGAAGAAGCTTTGAGTAAAAATAGAAATATTATTAAAAATAATTATAAAGGGAAAAATTTAATAATTAATAATTTAAATAGTTTAGTTAATAATAATGAAAATGATAGTTCTTTAGTATTAAATGTACATATTAATAATTATAATTTATTATATATGGGTGATGCACCTAAAAAAGTAGAGCAACAAATACTAGAGGATTATAACTTAAATTGTACAATTTTAAAGTTAGGACATCATGGCTCCAATACAAGTAGTGATTATGAATTCTTAAAAGCTTTAAAACCACAAATAAGTATTATATCGGCCGGAAGAAATAATAGATATAATCATCCTAGTAAAGAAACTTTAGATAATTTAGAAGCTTTAAATTTACAATATTATACAACGCAAACTAAAGGGACAATTAAGGTAAAGCTCACTAATAATTTAAAAAATATTAATTTTATAGCTCCTTAGGTAGTGCTTTTTAGAATTTAATGTTATAATAAAGGAGTGGTTAAAATGAATGTGTATGTAATTAGTAGTGAAAGTGCTCTTTTAGTAAATGAATATATTAATAATATTGTGAAAGATAGTAAAAATATTGCAACTTTTGATTTAAACATGGTTTCTTTAGATATGGCCATATTAGAGGCGGGATATATCTCTATGTTTGGGGAAACAAAATATATAATTGTTAAAAATGCTAATTTTTTTGGCTCCGCTAAATTAAATGAAAAAGATATGGAAATTTTATTAAACTATTTAGAACAACCGAATAGTTTATCTACTTTAATATTTGTTTGTAATGGGCCAATAGATGCGAGGAAGAAAATAACTAAAATAGTTAAAGAAAAATATAAATTAGAAATTATACCTAATTTAAAGTTTTATGAAATTGAGAAGAGAATTGGCGATTTTTTGACAAAGAATGGATTTAAATATGCACCTCAAGCCGTAAAATATATTGTAAGTAATAATTTAAATAATTATGATTTAGCTATGAATGAAGCTAAGAAAATTATTTTATATTATGATGAAGCAGGATTTATTAGTTATGAAGATGTGGTAAAAATATCTGCGAAAACGATTAATTCGAATAATTTCTCTTTTGTAGATGCGGTCGTGGATAATGATTTAGAAACTAGTCTAAGTTTATTTAAAGATTTAAAAGTTATGAAAGTAGAACCGAGTGTACTGGTTTCTTTATTAGCAAGAGATTTTCGGATTATGCTTAATTTAAAAACTTTACAAGAGCAAGGAAAAAGAGAATATGCCATGATGAATGAATTAGGTCTTCAAGATTGGCAACTAGAGAAATATTTAAAGAAAATATTTCCTTATAAAATCAAAGAATTAGAAAGTATTATGCTTAAACTAGCTAAGTTAGATTTAGATATTAAAAGTGGCAAAATAGATAGATTTATGGGCTTAGAATTATTTATTTTAGATATTTGTGCTTAAAAAAATAGTCTTAGTTTTTAAGGCTATTTTTAATTTTATCTTTATTTTTAAAATTGAGTTTAGCAATATTTTCTAATTCTTTCATACCATATTTTTTAACGATTTTAACGCCAATTTCGTCAACTATGGGGCCGGCTCCTTTAGGAAGAGTTAAACCATATTTTTCACTTAATTTAGTCATTTCATTTAAGAAAATATAACGAGAGATTATCGAAGCCGCGGCGACACTTAAAACTTTATCTTCAGCTTTAGTCATAAAGGTAATATTAGTGGCTTGATTTTTAACCTCAGAAATATATTCATAATATTTTTTAGGATATACAAATTGGTCAACAACAATTTTTTCATAAGGATAATTTTTAGTTTGAAGATTATATAAAACTTTATTATGAAGAAGAGCTTTTATTTTATTCATATTTAAAGTTTCACTCCAATTTTTATTATAAGTAGAATTAGTTAAAATATAGCTAGAGTAGGGAATTTTAGCCATAATTTGGGGCGCAATTTTCATGATTTTAGCATCATCAATTTTTTTAGAATCCCGAACTCCAAGATTAGTTAAAAAATCAAAATCTTTTTCAGCGACAAAAGTCGCGGTGACAACAATAGGGCCAAAGAAATCGCCGGTGCCTACCTCGTCAGAACCAATCGTACTTTTCCGTAATAAAAAACTTTTTTCTTCTTTCGCTTTATTATTACTATCAAGAGAGATTAAACGATTATTTTTAATTCGTTCCTGTTCTATCCAATAACTGGCTTCAATATCGGCCCCAATTCCTTGAAACATAACTTTACCCGATTCATAAAGAGTAGTCACACAATCAAAATCTTTAACTTGAAAAACAGAATAGGGAGGTTTAGTTTCACTCATGCGGTCTTGGTAAAATTCTAACATTTGGGGTTTTAAATTATCACTTAACTTAAATACTATTGTCATTTTGACACCTCTACCAATATAATAACATATAATGCTTTATTTTTCAAAAAGTTTAGGATATAATTATAATGAGGAGTGATTTATTTGACGATAGTTGATGCCATAGTAATTCTTTTTCTTTTAACGGGCGCGGTATTAGGTTTTAAAAAGGGAGCTATTAAAAGTTTAGTGGCTTTGATTGGAACAATACTATTAGTGGTAGTTTCCTATTATTTAAAAAATCCCGTCGCGGAAATATTATTTAAATATGGACCATTTTTAAATTTTAAAGGGGCTTGGAATGGACTTTCTACTTTAAATATTTTATTATATGAAAGTATAGCTTATGTTTTAGTATTTGTAGTATTATCTAGTGTACTTAGTTTACTTTTAAAAATATCAGGTATAATTGAAAAAATTCTTAATGCGACAATTATTTTAGGTATTCCCTCAAAATTAATTGGGGCAGTATTAGGTTTTTTAGAAGCATTAGTATTTTCATTTATTGTTTTATTTATCTTATTACAATTTAATGTAACTAATCCTTATGTAAGAGAAAGTAAAATGGCTCAAAATATTTTGGGTAAAACCCCATTTATTAAAACAATGATTGATGCCCCTTATAAAGCAATTAATGATATTGCTAAGTTAGAAGAAAAGTATAAAAATACAGAGAATAAAGATTTATATAATTGTGAAATTTTAAATATAATGCTTGATTATGAGGTAATTACTCCTGAGGCCGCGGAAGATTTAGTGGAACAAAATAAACTTAATTTTAAAGGAGCAATGAGCATTATAAATAGTTATAAGGAGAATGCAAATGGTTAAATATTTAGAAAATGAAGATTTTAAAGAGGTTATTAAAGACGGTTTTTGGGTTGTAGATTTTTATGCCGACTGGTGTGGTCCATGTCGGATGTTAGCGCCAGTTTTAGAAAAATTAGACGAAAATATATTAAAAATAAATGTCGATAAGCACGAAGCTCTAGCCCAACAATTTGGAATAATGAGTATTCCAACTGTAGGTTTCTTTAAAGATGGCGAGCTTATTAATAAAGTAATTGGCTTTCGAACAGAAGAAGATTTACGAGAATTAATTAATAAACTAAAGTAATTTAAAAAGTAAACATTGATTGGTTTACTTTTTTTGGCTTTTTAAAGCTATTTTATTTAAAATATTTAATTTGATAAAGTATTTCCCAATTAAAAAGGTAAGGGCGGCCATGACTAAAATTATAGCAATAATAATACTATAAATATGATTTTTTTCATATTGGTAAGATAAAATTATAAGAACTAAAGCAGATATAAGAGCTAAAACTATATAAATATTAAGTCTAGTAAAACGGGTTTCTAATTCAGAATGGTGATATTCTTTCTTATATTGTTCTTTAATTTCTTTTTTAGCATTAGAGTTAAGAGTTTGATAATATTTTTTCATAAGTTACACCTCATATATATTGTAACATAAAAATTGTGGATTTACATTAATTATTTTACATGTTATAATTTGAGTATTAATTGGTGAATTTATGATAAAAAAAGAAAAAACAGGTTTAATAGAATATATATGGTTATTTTTAATAGGTTCTCTATGTGGGTATGTTATTGAAACATCTTGGTATTTTATTAAACATGGAATATGGATAAATAAGCCAGGACTTTTATATGGACCTTTTAAACCTATATATGGGTTAGGTTTTGTTTTAATCGTTTTATTAATGAGCAGATATAAAGAAAAAAAATGGTGGTTTAAATTTATTTTAGGCGTTATTATTGGAAGCGTTTTTGAATATATTTGTAGTCTTTTTCAAGAATATGTTTTTAATACCTCAACTTGGAATTATTCAACTTTTCACTTTAATATTGGAGGAAGAATATATTTACCTTATTGTTTAATATGGGGGTTAATTGCGATTTTATGTATTGATGTTTTAGAGCCATGGTTTCATAAATTACTATTAAAAGTACCAGCTAAAATGTTAAAAATAGGGACTTTAGTTATTAGTCTTTTAATGGTTATAAATATTTCTCTTACTTTTGTTGCAGTAATGCGGTATGGGGAAAGAGCTAAAAATATTTCGCGAGAGGGGTATGTTTTTCAAAAAATTGATAAAGTTTACAATGATAAATATATGAATAAACGGTTTCCTAAAATGGTCGCCGTAGAAAGAAATAAAAGCTAAAAATAGGCTTTAAAAAAAGTTTATATTAAGCTAAAATTAAATTTTTCAAAAAACTTTTAATTTATACTTGCCTTTTAGATAAAATATGATATAATTAAATAGCATTTATGAGATGTCTCCTTAGCTCAGCTGGTAGAGCAACTGACTCTTAATCAGTGGGTCCAGGGTTCGAATCCCTGAGGGGACACCA
>CANQYU010000018.1 GCA_947628145.1 uncultured Bacilli bacterium
ATCCCGAACAGAGAAGTTAAGCACTAGAACGCCGAAGATAGTTTATGCGAAAATAGGAAGTTGCGGTCTTTTTTTTTGCTCAAAATTATTAATAGAAAATCGCGACTTAAACTTATTTTTGGCTATTGACAAAAACTGACAAAAAAGTTATTCAAATTATGCTATGATAATAAATTGAGGTGAAAAAATGCAGCCAGGATTTCAAAATGAAATAGATTTTACCAAGTATTTTAATCATAAACAAATAAAGGATTTACCCATAAATACTCAAAAATTTTTATATTATTTATACAATGATATGATAAATGACTATTCAAAAATTGAGTGTTGGCGAAGCAAATATTTAGAAAAATCAGATATTAAGCTTCGGATTAACGGAATTATAAAAGGAATTAGTATCAAAACCGGGCACTCTTGCTCCATGCATCAAGAAAATAAAGTCCAATTTTATCAGCATTTAATAAGCATAGGAATAGAAGAACCAATAATTAAAAAGCTCGATAATTTTTTACTAGGCCTCCATAATGGCCAAAAAGTTAATTCTAAAACATACATAAAATATCACTCAAATGACATAAGCCAAATAAACGAAAGAATTAATAGATATTACATCAAAATAAATCTTCTTATGCGCTTTATCACAAGAGGAACTGAAAAGCAAATCTATGATTGCAACGCTTTAATCCATGGCACACCTGATAATTTTTTATGGGCAACGAGCGACGAAATACTCCAATATCTTTTAAATACCGATGTTACCACTAAAGACTACATAAACATAGGTAAATTAAATTTAAAATGTTATGACCGCAACTTACAAAATATTTCCAGCCGCAAAAGCAAAGAAAATGATATACAAATTAAATGGCTCACAATAGAAGAAGACATGCTGGCAATAAAATTAAAACGTGAGCAAAAAACTGCTTTAAACATAGCTTCAAAAAATGAATTCTAATAGCAAGCAACGCCTTTAATATTAAACTAATTAATCCACCATCATCATACACCGGAATTTTCTAAATTAACAAAATAAAAAGGCTAAAAATCCCCTTACAAAAACATCAACTTTAAGTTAAATTTTCTATAATATGAACATAAAGCATCAAATTATGTTCTTTTTTTTTTCAATTTGTGGTAAAGTTATAATAGTGATATATATGAAAAAAATAGTTATATTTGGAGGTGGCTCAGGCCTATCTCAAATGCTTAAAGGCTTAAAATTGTTTCCTATTGATATAACCGCGGTTGTATCAGTATCAGATAATGGTGGCTCAACTTTGCGCCTTCGTAAAGACTTTAAAATCCCCGCGGTAGGAGACATTTCTAAAGTTATGTTAGCCATGAGCAACACTGATAAAGATATTGTAAATTTAATGAATTATAGATTTACGCATTCAAGAGCCCTTGGTAATCATTCTATCAAAAATTTATTATTAACGGCTCTTTTAGAGCAGAAAGGCAATTTTACCAACGCCATTCCCGTTTTTTCTAAATTACTCGATATTGAAGGCCAAGTTTTGCCCATAACCGAGGACAATGCCGAATTACTAGCAATTACCGACGACAATAAAAAAGTCATAGGGGAGTCAAACATAACTAAAACCAAAAAGAAAATCAAAAAGGTAATGTATGACCGAAAGGTAAAAGCCAATCCCGACGTTTTAACAGCCATTAAAGAAGCTGATTTAATAATATTTTCCGCCGGCAGTCTTTTAACAAGTATTCTTCCCAACATAATAATTAACTCAGTTGTTGAAGCCATAAATAAAAGTAAAGCACCCAAATTATATATTTGCAATTTAGTAACCCAACCAGGAGAGACCGACAATTTTAAAGTTAGTGACCATATCAAAATACTAAATGAATACTTAGGTAAAAATGCTATTAATATGGTTATCGCCAATGATTCACCAATTCCGCCTGATTTAGCTACAAAGTATGCGACTGAAGAACAAAAAGACCCGGTAATTATTGATGAAAAAGAGCTAAAAAAACTTAAAGTCCGTGTAATAAAAGATAAAATATATACAATTGAAGACAACTATCTTCGCCATGATACATTAAAAACCGCTTACCTTGTCTTTTCAATTTTAATGGGGAAAGAATAAAATGACATACACTACAAGAGTAAAAGAAGAAATTGTCAAAGAACCTTTAAATGAAGCCGAAAAAATATGTGAACTGTCTGGTTTTTTACGTTTTTCAGGTAATTTTAAAGATAATATCAGTATTACTTTAGAAAATGCAAGCATTGCCCGGAGAATATATTGTCATTTTAAAGAAATTTTTAATGTTAGACCTAAAATTACAATTCGTAATCAAAAAAGATTTAGAATCAAACAAATCTACATTCTAGAAATTAACGAAAAAGTAGAGCATATTCTTCAAGTTTTATGCATTATGGAGAACCATAAAAAAATCCTACCTGAAAATTATTTTTTCTCTACGGACGAGGACATAATTTCCTACCTGCAGGGGGTTTTCCTTGCTACTGGAACAATTAATGACCCTGCATCCAGTGGTTATCATTTAGAAATTGTTACCAATCTTAATCGGGAGGCCGTATTCATATCTAATCTCTTTAAAAAACTACACATAAATGCTAAATATTTAAAAAGAAATTCAAAATATATGGTTTACATAAAAAATGCAGAAGTAATTAGCGAAATTATTAGAATGTTTAAGGCCATTCAAAGTTATTTTTACTTTGAAGATATCCGTATTTATCGTGACCACAAGAATATGGTTAATCGCTTAAATAATTGTGAAATAGCTAATCAAGAAAAAACCATCAGTACTGGCTTAAAGCAATTAGAAGATATTAAATATTTAAAAGAAAATAACCTTTATAGTTTATTAGACGAAAGTACCAAAATAGTGCTTGATTATCGGGAAAAATATCCCGAAACATCTTTAAAAGAATTAGCCGATATTATCACTATGGAAACCGACTATAAAATTGGAAAAAGTGGAGTAAATCACCATTTTATTAAAGTTAGAAATCTTATTAAAAAGCACCAAGAAAAAGCATTAAATTAGTCGAATAAAGCTCAATTTTGACAGTTTTTGTTATTTGTGGTAATATATATACCGAAAAAAAGGAGATATTATGACTATTAATAATAATGAATTAGCCCTAGCAATACTAAGTGAATTAATCCGTTTAAACATTCGCTCAAGTTTCTTCGGCTTTAATGGCACATTTACTCCTCAAGAACTAAACTCAATTACCAAAATGACTTTAAAAGGAGTATCATCTTTAGAAGATATTGACAAACTTCCCAATTTAACGGAATTAAATATTTATAGTGACGATTCTTCCAATATTCCTCATACTGAACCCGCGGAAATTAATACAATTTATGATTTCAGCATTATAAGCGCCTTAAAAAAATTACAAGTATTAAGAATATATAATGACAGTTTTTTAACTACTTTAGACCTCTCAAATATGTCGGAATTACGCATCCTATATCTTATGAATAATACTTTTTTAAGTACTTTAAAAGGTTTATCAGAATTAACTAATTTAGAAGAAGTAGTTTTATTAAATAATGGATTAGCCTCAATTGACAATATTAAGAAATATATTGAGCATACTAAAGACACAGCCATAAACATTTTTGATTTAACGATGTTTCCTGGTTTATTTGGCGAAAATTCTAAAAATAGACATTATATAGAAGAAAAATTAGCCATGGAAATGTCCAATTTAACTTTTGCCGAAAAGGTATCCTTTGATGATGGAATGTATATTTTAGATTATTATAAAGTAAAGAATATGTATCAAAGAGTAAAACAAATTTTAAGAAATTTAAGAGTAACTATGCCTCCTAGTTTTGAAGATTTAAAAAGAATCCACACTTATATTGCCTTTTCTATTAAATATGACTATGATGGTTTAGAATATCGCGACCGCAATTATGAAGCAACCTTGATTAAAAATGTTAAGGGCAAAGATTACTTTATGAATAGATTTAAACTTATGAACACGAGCTATGCTGCTATAGTTAACCGTAAAGCTGTTTGTGAAGGTTATGTCAACATGATGATATTTATGTTAAATACCTTAGGAATTGTTGCTAAACAAGTAAAAGCCGGGGTTGATAGTTTACAATTAGACCATGCTGTTTTAAAATTTAAATATGACAATGAATGGTATTATGCTGACCCAGAAAAAGAGCGTTTGACAAAAGAAATAGATTTATTTGCTTTTAGTTTTGAAGAGTTTAGTAAAAAATATCATTTACCCTTAAAAGAATATATCGAAAACAATAAACCCAAAGAAATGGAGTTAATATAGATGACAACCAGTTTTTTAACCGAAATAATCGAAAATCCCAATTTTTTCAAAAAATTTCCTACTTTAAGAAAATATATAAATAAAACGGAATTAAATAATATTCTTGCTAATATTTCGACTGAATACTTATATCCTAGTAAATTTCATGGCTTATATCACTCTGAAAAAGTTGCTTTTTTTGCGTATATAATTGCCAAATATTATAATCTTCCACCCGAATTACAAGAAATAGTTTTAGACGCGGCTTTATATCATGATATAGGTCGTACAAGTGATTATGAAGAAACAACTCATGGATTAGTAAGTGCTAGAAGAATGGACTTTTTAAAAACTAAGCCTATTTATAGCAATAATCCATTAAATTTAGAATTAGTAAAAACTCTTGCCGATGCTCATTCCTTAGATGATAGTTTAAAACAAGTAATTTTTGATAATCATAATTTACCTGAAGAAAAAAGGGCGGTTTTTAATACTCTTTATAATATTTTAAAAGATGCTGATGCTTTAGACCGTTTAAGATTTGATAAGACAATGAAATCCATATTAAATGAGAAATTTCTTCGTTTACCAGTTTCTAAAAAATTAATAAATTTATCTAGCTATATAAATAAAGAATATCGAAGATTAATAGATTTCCATAATTATACGAAAATTAAAGATAGTTTAAGTGGTCAAGAGCCTCGTTCTTTTTATCATGGAATTGGCTTTAATATTTTTGCTATTCCTTCTATTTTAACAAACGGGCTTACCTCTTTTTACTACGATAAAGATAATAAAAATCACATTCATAATTATGCGGGATATAATAACAATATGTGGCTTTCAGCAGTTACAACTAATGAGCATGCGGAAGGTTATCAACAATTTATTTCTAATGGTATTTATTTTGAATTTACATCTTCTGATTACAATGATGGCCTATCTAATAAATATATAGCTTTAGATACTGGTATGCCTTATCGAAGCAATAATTATCATGACGAGGTATTTATTTTTGAAAAAGTATTACCTGAGCAAATAACTAATTTAGCTCTTAAAGAAGAATTATTTAATACCTCTTTTCAAGAAATAAATTTAATAAAAGGCAATATTGCTTATGAAAAAGTAGTGGAACGGGTTAAATATTATTGTGAGTTTTTAACCTCAAAAAAGAAAACTAAATATTTTACTTTATTTGAACCCTATTTAAAAAGTCTTTTTGAAAATACTAAAAATTATGAATCTTTAAATTTCTATACCCAAGAAGCAACTTATAAAGAATTTTTAAATTCTCAAGAAGCTCTTGTCTCTAGTATCAATAATTTATTAGTTTTATTATTTCTTAAAGAATTCCAAAGTATTTTCCATAAAAAAACCATCACGGTTGGTGATGTTCTAATTTATGTATTAAATAAATCTGGTATTAATTACACATTAAATAATGAAGAGGGAGAAATAAAAATTATATTTTCTAATTTAAAACAGAGTCGTTAATTAAATTATTTCATCGATTAGACCATATTCTAAAGCTTCTTTAGCACTCATATAATTATCTCTTTCACAATCTTTTGTAATTTGTTTAACTGATTTATTAGTATTTAAAGCTAAGATATTATTTAGCTTTTTTTTCATTTTTAAAATATGTTCCGCATGGATTTTAATATCAGTCGCCTGTCCTTGAGCTCCTCCTAATACTTGATGTATCATAATTTCGGCATTTTTTAAAGCACATCTTTTTCCTTTAGCCCCACTAGATAATAAAAATGCGCCCATGGACGCGGCCATTCCCACCACAATAGTTCTAACCTCACTTTTAACATAATTCATAGTGTCATAAATAGCTAAACCAGAGGTCACAGAACCTCCAGGACTATTAATATATAAATAAATATCTTCATGATTTTGAGCATCTAAATATAATAACTCACTTACTACAATACTAGCTACATTATCATTTATTTCCCCACTTAAAAAGATAATTCGGTCTTTAAGTAAACGGGAATATAAATCATAAGCATATTCTTTATTGCTACTTTTTTCAATAACTGTTGGAACTATATTCATAATTTTTCACCTAAATAATATATAGTATTAAAATAAATTTTTTATTCATAATTTCTAAAAAAAGAAGACAAATGATTAAATTTATGATAATATATAAAAGAATAGGGGACTATAAAATGACTAATGTTACCATAATTTTTGATAAAGGCGAAAAAATAACTGTACCACTTGGGACTAAATACATTGCTATAAGTCAATACTCTAAATATAAAGATACAGTATTAGGTGTTAAAAAAGATAATGAAATTATATCTTTAAATGATTTTCCCAAACAAAATCAAACTATCGAATTTTTTGATGTTAATTCTATAGAAGGGGCTAAAATTTATAAAGCAGCCATTAAATTTATTTTTGAAGTAGCCCTTAAAACATTATATCCCGAGGCAGATATCCATTATCTTCATAGTGTACCAGGAGGTATGCTAGGGGATATAAAATATTCCCAAAATTTAACTTTAGAAAACATTTCCCAAATAAAAAATGAAATGGCTAAAATAATTGATGGTAATTATCCTTTTGTTAAATATAATATTTTAAAAAAGGAAGCCCAAAATTTTTATGAAAATGTAGGTAC
Organism: uncultured Bacilli bacterium; assembly: GCA_947628145.1. Taxonomy (GTDB): domain Bacteria; phylum Bacillota_I; class Bacilli_A; order RF39; family UBA660; genus Caccenecus. The sequence continues at coordinate 6,921 of CANQYU010000018.1, forward strand.
TCCTGAAAAAGCTTTTAATTTACGTTGCTGTGATAATATTGTTACCATTTATAAATTAAAAAACTACTTAAACTATTTTTATGTTAATATGCCTTATAGTACTAAATATATTAAATCATTTACTTTAAAATATCTAGATAATAATAAAATAGTTATTCTTTATCCTAGTAATCTAACTAATGGTAAACTCCCAGAATATATCCACCATGAAAATATTATTAAAGCTTTTTATGAAGGAAGAGCATGGCTTAAAAGTTTAAATACTCCTTATTTAGCAAATTTAAATACTAAAATAGCTAATTATGAAATAAAAGGCTTTATTGAATCCTGCGAATTAGCCTTTAACGACCAAATAAAACGGGCATGTGAAGACATTATTCGGAGTCGCGATAAACGTTTTATTATGCTTGCTGGGCCATCCTCTTCGGGTAAAACCACCACGACTAGAGTTTTAGCCGCATATTTACGAAGCAAAGGCTATAATCCTATTTGTATTTCCACGGATGATTACTTTGTTGAAAGAGAAAATAACCCTAAAGATGAGCATGGCAATTATGATTTTGAATGTTTAAACGCCATTGATATTAATCTTTTAAACACTCAGTTAATTAGTTTACTTAAAGGTGAGGAAATAAATGTACCTACTTTTAACTTTATCACGGGTAAAAAAGAATTTCATAATAACATTATAAAATTACAAGAAAATAGTATTATCTTAATCGAGGGTTTACATTCTTTAAATGATGATTTAACCCCATATATAGATGAACGTTTTAAATATAAAATATATTTAAGCCCATTTATTCCTTTAAATATTGATAGACATAATTATATATCTACTTTAGATTTACGTTTAATTAGAAGAATAATTAGGGATAGTAGAACCCGCGGTCATGATGTTAGTACGACTATTCGGACTTGGCAAAGTGTTAGAAATGGGGAAGAAAAATATATTTTTCCCTATACCCATCAAGCTAATACCATTATTAATACCGCTTTACCATATGAAATTGGCGTTTTAAAAGTTTATGCTGAGCCTTTATTATTATCGGTCGCTCAAGATTCTCAATATTATGAAGAAGCTCGGCGTTTATTAAAATTTTTACAAGGATTTTATCCCATTAGTAGTGAATATGTAAGTAATAATAGCATTTTAAGAGAATTTATAGGAGGAAACAATGATTAGAGTAGCAATTAATGGATTTGGGAGAATTGGTCGACTTGCTTTTAGGCAAATAATTACCACGACTAACTTTGATATAGTCGCAATTAATGATTTAGGAGATGCTAATAGTTTAGCTTATTTAGTGAAATATGATACCACCCATCATTCTTTTCATGAAGATTTAATTAAAGCGGAAGGTAACGAAATAGTTGTTAATAATATTAAAAGAATAAAAGTATTTAACGAAAGTGAGCCTGAAAACTTACCTTGGAAAGATTTAAATATTGATTTAGTCTTAGAATGTACTGGTAAATTTACATCTTATGAAGATGCTCATAAACATATTCTTGCCGGCGCTAAAAAAGTATTAATCTCGGCTCCATCTAAATCTAATAATGTCAAAACTATTGTTTATAACGTTAATCATGATATTTTAACTGGGGAAGAAGATATAGTATCCGCGGCTAGTTGTACAACTAATTGTTTAGCCCCATTAGCTTTCTTAATCGAAAAATTTATTGGCATTGAAACGGGTTTTGCCTCAACTATTCATGCCTACACGAATGACCAGGCCACTTTAGATATTGCCCATAAAAAGGGAATTATGTCTCGAAGAGGAAGAGCTTGTGCGGCAAATATTGTACCAACCTCGACAGGAGCAGCTTCCGCTATTGGAAAAGTAATCCCATCTTTAAATGGGAAACTAGATGGAGGAGCTTACCGAGTACCAGTTTTAGATGGTTCTTTAGTAGAATTAACTTTTATTCCTAAAAGGACAGTTTCTATTGACGAAATCAATAAAATATTTGAAATAAATACTAATGAAACAATTAAAATAACTTATGACCCTCTTGTTTCTAGCGATATAATTGGTAAAACTTGTGGAGCTTTAGTTGATGGCTTAGCAACTAGTGTTAATAATAATTTAGTTAAAGTAGTCGCTTGGTATGATAATGAATATGGTTATACTGCTCAAATGCTCCGGACTGCTCTTGCTATGTTTAAATAAGAATAATCTATAAATAATTTATTGTTTTGTTTCTATAAATATGTTATTATATTTATAATAAAAGGAGTTAATTAGGGTGGCACAATTAGAGCAACATTTTAAAATTGATTATAAAAATGCCCTCGCTAAAAAAGAAGCAATTTTTCAAGGAAATAAATATCGTATTACGATTTTAACTGAAAGATTAATTCGTTTTGAATATGATGCAAACGGCAATTTTTTTGACCATCCTACGGAATTTGCCCGATTTCGTAATTTTAAAGTGCCTGAATTTCAGGTCGAAGAAAATCCTCAAACTTTAATTATTCAAACTCGGTATTTTGTTTTACAATATATCAAAGAAAAACCTTTTATAGGTCCTAAATATGCCCCCGACCAATATTTAAAAGTTGGTTTACTTAATAGTGATAAAATATGGTATTTTAATCATCCTGAAGCTCGTAATTTTGGAGGAACTAAAATGTCCCTCGATAGGGGTATAAAGGGTGGCTTACAAAAAGGTTTATATTCCACGGATGGCTTTGCTTCTTTTGATGATTCTAAAAGTTTAGTTTTTATGGAAGATGGTTTTTTAGTTGAACCAACCGCGAAAAGAATAGATACTTATTTATTTATTTACCGTCGTGATTTTGGTTTATGCTTAAAAGATTATTTTACTTTAACAGGCATGCCTCCCTTACTTCCTCGTTATGCTTTAGGTATATGGTGGAATAAAGATGTCATTTATTCTTTTGAAGACACTAAAAAATTATTACAAGCCTTTAATTATCATGAAATTCCCATCTCTGTCTTTTTATTAAATGAATTTTGGCATTTAAAAGATAAAACTAATTTAAATAAATATAAAACTGGATTTACTTTTTCGCCGGAATTATTCCCTAATCCTTTTGAATTTACCACTTATATGCACGAACGGGGAGTAAGAATTGGACTTAATATTGACCCCACCGAGGGTATAAATGACCATGAAGAAAAATTTCGGACTATTGCTAATGAACTTGGTTTAATAAATACTAGAAATATTCCTTTTAATGCTTTTGATAAAACCTTTATTTCTATTTATTTTAACCATTTAATAAAACCTCTAGATAGTTTTGGTGTTGATTTTTATTGGCTTGATTATAAACAAAATTTAAATAGTTTAAAAGCTTTAAATCATTATCATTTTACTAATTATTTAAAAGATAATCGCGTAAGACCAATGCTTTTTTCTCGTAATAGTCTTACTGCCGCTCATTTAAATGGTGTTCATTACTCTGGACAAACCGAGGTAAGCTTTAATACCTTAAATTATCTTCCCTCATTTAATTCTAGTAGCTCTAATATTGGGGTTTCCTGGTGGAGTCATGATATAGGTGGTTTTAAAGGTGGTTTAGAAGATAGTGAGCTTTATATTCGTTATGTCGAATTAGGTACTTTTAGTCCTATTTTCCGTTTTTCTTCCGAAAGAGGCCATTACTATAAACGAGAACCTTGGGCATGGGATGTAAAAACTTATACTATTGCCAAATTATATTGTAATTTACGACATCGTTTAATTCCTTATCTATATACAGAAAATTATAAATATCATAAAACCGGATTACCTTTAATTGAACCATTATATTATAGTTATCCGGAAATATATGACGAACCTGTCTACAAAAATGAATATTATTTTGGTAGTGAACTATTAATTAAACCTATCACTAAAAAACAAGATGAAGCCATGAATAGATGTGTAGAAAAAATCTTTTTACCAAAAGGAACTTGGTATGATTTTAAAACCGGTAAAAAATTCCCTGGTAATCGAAGATATGTTGCTTTTTATAAAGACGAAGATTATCCGGTTTTTGCTAAAAGTGGTGCCATTATTCCTTTAGCGATTTTACCTGAAAATATTAATGACACTAATCCTCCAATTTCGATGGAAATTCATGTGTTCCCTGGTCGTAGTAATGTTTATAAATTATATGAAGACGATGGTATATCAAGACTTTATGAAGAGGGATATTATATTATAACCGCTATTGATTATAACTATTTAGCTAATAACTATACTTTAATTATTAGACCTATTGAAGGTAAAGCCGGAATTATTCCTAAAATACGTAATTATAAAATTAGATTTAGAAATACTAGGGAAGCCGAAGAGGTCACAGCTTACATAAATGGAACTAACATTCCCGTTGAATCTTATGTCGATGATGTTGATTTTATTGTTAGTGCTAAAAATATACCCACAACTGCACAATTAACTATTAATTGTAAAGGTAAAGATATTGAAATTGATGCTGTAAGACTTATTAATGAAGATATTAATTCTATTATTAGTGATGCTAAAATAACTACTAATTTAAAAGAACAAATAGCTTCTATCATGTTTAGTAATTTAGATGTTAATAAAAAAAGAATTGCTATTAGAAAACTAAAAAAGAAAGGCTTATCAGATATTTTTATTCGAATGTTTATAAAACTACTTGAATATATTTCGGAAATTTAGTAAAATATAACCAATACGAAGACGAAAAGAGTATTAGTAAAAAATTATTTATAGAGAGCTTGTGGTCGCTGTAAACAAGTAATAAGATTTTATGAACTTGCTTTTTAGAGTATTAGGGTAGTTCCCATATCGCTAATTAAAGTAATAAACTAAGGTGGTACCGCGGTTAATTAATCGCCCTTTAACATACCATCTTTTTTTAATGAAAGGATGTTTATATGCATAATTATTTAGAAGATTTTTTCTTTTTTCTAAGCCTGTTTGTTTTAATATTTATAATTGATTATTTCTTTATAAATAAACGCAAACTAAATTTAATTAATAATAAAGGTGTTAATAAAAAGGGTAAGAAAAAGAAAATAAAAACTATTGGAGAATTAGAATATTTAACTTTTAAATTTAAATTAAACGAAAAACTATTAGATAAAAATAAAGTTATTCTTTGGGTTTCTATTTTAAATAGTTTTATTATTTCTTTTACTTCTAGTATTATCTTATTAATACCCATGAAATTAATATGGCAACTATTAATTGCCTTTGTATTACTTTTTGCCCTTATATATTCTTTATATGAAATATATGGTAGACATTTAAAAAATAATGAAAATAGAAAAGAGTGATTTATTATGAATACTAAAGAAATTGAACAAAAATGGATTAAATATTGGGAAGAAAACGAAACCTTTAAAACCGATATTAATGATTTTTCCCGTCCTAAATATTATTGCTTAGATATGTTTCCTTATCCCTCTGGAGTCGGTTTACATGCCGGTCATCCCGAAGGCTATACAGCGACTGATATAATTTGTCGAATGAAAAAAATGCAAGGCTACAATGTTTTACATCCTATGGGCTTTGACTCTTTTGGTTTACCAGCCGAACAATATGCGATTAAAACTGGTAATCATCCTGCAATATTTACTAAAGAGAATATTGAAACATTTAAAAAACAACTTAAAATGTTAGGTTTTGCTTATGACTGGTCTCGGGAAATATCAACATCTGACCCTAGTTATTATAAATGGACTCAATGGATTTTCAAAAAGCTATATGAAGAGGGTTTATGTAAATATATTGATATGCCTGTCAACTGGTGTGAAGAACTAGGCACAGTTTTGTCAAATGATGAAGTCATAAATGGTAAAAGTGAACGAGGTGGCTACCCCGTTGTCCGTAAAAATATGAAGCAATGGGTTATAGATATTCCTAAATACGCTGAAACTTTACTAGAAGGATTAAATGAAATTGATTGGCCTTTATCTACTAAAGAAATTCAAAGAAATTGGATAGGTAAAAGTATTGGGGCCGAAGTTAATTTTAAAGTTTGTAATACCGACTATTCCTTTACCGTCTTTACTACTCGTTGTGATACTCTATTTGGGGCAACTTATTGTGTTTTAGCTCCCGAACATGATTTAGTCGAAAAAATTACAACTAAAGAACATTTAGAAGAAGTAAAAAAATATCAAGAAGCCTGTGCTAGTAAAAGTGATTTAGAAAGAACTGAGCTTAATAAAGAAAAAACTGGTGTTTTTACCGGGGCTTATGCTCTAAATCCGGTTAATCAAGAAAATATTCCTATTTATATTAGTGATTATGTTTTAAAAAGCTATGGCACGGGAGCTATTATGGCTGTACCGGCTCATGATGAAAGAGACTATGAATTTGCTCAAAAATTTAATATTCCTATTATTCAAGTTTTAGAAGAAACTACCGGTACTCCCCATGCTAATGAAACAAAGAAAAATTCTATCGTTGCGATTGTATATAATCCAAAAGACAATAAATATTTAACTCTTAATTGGCATGAATTAGGTGGACGTCTTTTTATAGGCGGAACTATTAAAGAGGGGGAAACACCATTAGAATGTGCGATAAGAGAAATAAAAGAAGAAACGGGTTATGAAAATGTTAAATTAAAATACACTTTACCGATTATAAACCATCATTATTATGCTTATAATAAAAATCAATATTTTAATATCAATTCCACGGGTTTCTTCTTTGAATTAGAAGATAATAATAAAATTAATCAAAACTTAGATATTGACGAAAAATTTGATATTGAATGGGTCGAAAAAGAAACAATTATTCAAGAAATAAAGGATGAATTACATTCCAAAACCTTTGAATACGCTTTAAATCCGGGGGCTATGACCGGAGATGGAATTCATATTAATTCTGAATTTTTAAACGGTTTAAATAAAGAAGAAGCTATTAATAAAATGCTTGAATTTTTAGAAGCCAATAATGTTGGTAAGAAAAAAGTAAATTATCGTATTAGAGAATGGATATTTGCTCGTCAAAGATATTGGGGAGAGCCTATTCCGATTGTTCACTTTGGCGATGGTACTATGACCACTTTAAAAGACGAAGAATTACCTTTAGAATTACCAGAATTAGAAAATTATTCTCCATCTAAAACTGGCGCATCTCCTCTTGATGCAGCAACATCTTGGGTTAATGTCGAAATAGATGGCAAAAAAGGGAAAAGAGAAACCTCAACTATGCCTGGTTCGGCTGGTTCTTCTTGGTATTTTTTAAGATATATTGACCCCCATAATGAAAAAGAATTTGCTAACTATGAGCTATTAAAACATTGGCTTCCTGTTGATTTATATGTTGGTGGTCCTGAACATGCCGTAGGGCATTTACTATATTCTCGGATGTGGAATAATTTCCTTTATCAAAAAGGTTTAGTACCTGTTAAAGAACCATTTAAAAAATTAGTCCATCAAGGAATGATATTAGGTTCTAATGGTATTAAAATGGGTAAAAGATACCCTGAATATTCTGTAAATCCTAATGATATAGTAAATGAATATGGTGCCGATACTTTAAGATTTTATGAAATGTTCATGGGACCTTTAGAGGCGGATAAACCATGGAGTAATGAAGGTGTTCAAGGTTCACGTCGTTTCTTAGATAGAGTTTGGAACCTTTATACTAATGAAAATAAAATTAAAAACGAAAATAATTCTAATCTAGAAAAAATCTATCATAAAACCATAAAAAAAGTTACGGAAGATTACGAAAATTTAAGTTTTAATACTGCAATCAGTCAATTAATGATTTTTATTAATGCTGTTTATAAAGAAAATACATATCCTCGCTTTATGGCCGAAGCTTTTCTAAAATTATTAAACCCTATAGCCCCATTTATCACTGAAGAATTATGGGAAAAATTGGGTCATAATAAAACTATTGCTAATGAACCATGGCCAACTTTCGATGAAGCTAAAACGATTGACGACGAAATAACTATTGGTATTCAAGTTAATGGTAAACTTAGAGGCGAAATAACTATTAATACGAATGAAAATGAAGAAAGTATTAAATCTAAAGCTTTAGCTAACGAAAACGTCAAAAGACACCTTGAAAATAAAGAAATAGTTAAAGTAATTGTTATTAAAGGAAAAATCGTAAATATCGTTGTTAAGTAGCCTAATTTGACATTTAGCCCTTAATTTGCTATAATTAATATAGGTTTGGGGGAAACTGTTTTGGTTGATAAATTAATTAGGGGTAGAATAATTGAAATTATTATCGTAATTTTTATGGTTTTAGCTTCAATTCCTGCCTGGAAATCTTTTCAAAATCATATTAGTACCGCAGAAGTAATGAAAGCTGACAATATTAATCTTGATTTTAAAATTCGCAATAATTCTCATTGTGAACAAATTGTTGTTAGTAATGACTATCCTTTAAATAAAACTTATAAAATCTTTTTAAAAACTAATGAAAACGTAAATGAAGAAGAAAGTTATCTTAAAATCAATAATACAACATATGAATTAAAAGACTTTTATAAGACTAAAAGGGGTGGAAATTATCTTTATACCATTGTTATGGATAATATCTCAGCTAATAGTAAAACATATTTTATAGAACCTCAACTAGCGGGAAATTCAGTAATATACTCTTATATTTTTGAAGAAAATACTATTTTTTAAAAAAGTGGTAAAATAACTATTTATTTTACTCTTTTTTTATGTTATTATTATAATATGGTGAAAGAATATGAAAGTAAAGGATATTATCAAAAAGCAAACAACCATAATTGCTATTGCCGTAGTCTTAGTCGTTATTGCTACAATTGGGGTTAGTTATGCCGTATTCTTTGATGTACAAACAAATAAACAAAATCAAGTCATTACCGCCGGAACTTTAGAATTAACATTTAATAGTGAACCTTTAACTATAGATAAACCAACATCAATTGATACAGCTCAAGTTTTTAATTATACTATTCAAAATACTGGTAATTTACCTGCTAACTATTCTCTTTATATCTATAACGATGGAGGAACTTTACCCCTTGATTTGGTTATGATATCTTTTAATGGTGGCGCGGCAACCGCCCTAACAAAACTTACTACAGCTACTATAACAGACGGAGATAAAACTTACTATACTCTCATTGAAAATCAAACTCTTAATGCTAATGGAACAGCTGGTGACACGACTGGCCAAAAAAACATTAAGGTTTGGGTAGACGAGAGCTTAATAAATGACGAATTAACTGCTGCAACTTTAAATTTAAACTTATATCTAGTTAGTGAGGTTAAGGAATGATATTAAATCATTCTTTTTTTTGTAAAAAAATAAAAAAATATTTTAAACAATTTTACATACTAAATTTTTTAAATTTGCCTAAAACTCTTAAAAAAAAACACCTTTTTAATTTCCAAATTATGCAGATTTAATAAAATCTGCAATTTGACAAGCAGCTTTTTTTATATTATTATGTAAATATAGAAAGAGGCGAACATATGTATAAAAATGAATTTGAGAATATAGAAATATATTTTATATGTGAAGAAGAAGGGGAAGAGCTAGTTAATGTCGAATATAATAATAAAAAAGATATTCACTACTGGTATTTTAATTCTTACTTATGTTATTTAAAATGGAAGACAAACTTTAAGGGTTTAAAAATAAAAGAACTTACTAAAAATCTTTTAACTATTGGTGCTAGTAGATACCTAATATTTAAAATTGAAAATGCCGAATATCAAAATCTTACGGAATATCAAATATTATTAAAAGATTTAAAGAAAATTCAACCTCAACTAAAAAAAATTATTAATGACAATGAAATATTATTAAAATTATAAATTAATGTGCTATAATACATTTACTGGTGATTATATGGCAAAATATATTGATTTAAGAAAAGAATATAAAAAAGAAAATCTCCAAGAAGCGGCTAACTATATAAAAAATGGTAAATTAGTTTTATTTCCAACTGAAACTGTATATGGAATAGGGGCGGATGGCTTAAATGCTGAAGCTGTAAAAAATATTTTTCTTGCTAAAGGTAGAAACAGTGATAATCCTTTAATACTCCATGTATCTGATTTTAAAATGGTCGACAAAATAGCTTGTGCTCTCACTCCTTTAGAAAAAACTTTAATGAAAAACTTTTTCCCAGGACCTTTAACAATAGTTTTAAAAAGAAAAAGCATTGTCCCAGACCAAGTTACGGCTAATTTAGATACAGTGGGAGTACGGATGCCTGAAAATAAAATTGCTCATGATTTAATTGCTTTAGCTAACACACCAATCGCCGCGCCTAGTGCTAATATTTCCGGTCGCCCTAGTGGTACTAACATTTCTGATATTTTTGACGAATTAAAAGATAAAGTTGATTATATTATTGATGGTGGAGAAACAAAAGTAGGGTTAGAATCCACAGTTATAAGAGTTATAAATAATGAAATTCATATTTTAAGACCAGGAAAAATAACTTATGACGACTTAAAAAAATATGCTAATGTAGTTATTCCCACTCATATTTTATCTCAAGTAAATCCTAATGAAAAAATATTATCTCCCGGCATGAAATATAAGCATTATGCACCTAACACTAAATGTATTTTAGTATATAGCGAAAATAAAGAAAAAATGCTTCATAAAATGCAAGAATTAGAAACAACTAATACTTTAGTTATAACTAATAAAATTAATATGCCATATTTTAAAAACTCTATAAGTTATGGTAGTTCTTTAGAAGAAATATCTCATAATATATTTAAAATATTAAGAAGCGTTGATAAAGGAAATTATGATTTAGTTATAATTGAAGGCGTTAAAGCAGAAGGCTTAGGTTTAGCCATTATGAATAGGCTAATTAGAGCTTGTTCTCATAACTATATTGAACTTTAAATAAAAAATAACTCATATTTTAAGTATTAAATAAGTTTTCAGCATATAACCTTTTATTTTAATATACAGAAAATTAAATATACTAATGTATTTTTGTTATAACTATGATATAATAATTTAGAAGAGGTAGACAGAAATGAAAAAATATATTAATTTTTTGAATTTAATTGAATTAATGCTATATATTGTAATAATACTTGTTTTAATTATGGCTAACGTAAACGAGAATTATTCTTTATATTTTACTGCTATTTATTTGGGAATAATTTTTATAACTAATTTATGTTACTACACTTTAAATCTTCTTAAAAATTCAAAAACTCCACAAATATCAATATATTCTACAACTGCCTTATTTGCATATATATTTTCGTGGTTTGGTCTTGCTTTTGTTAATATCAAAAATCATTCTTATAGAGAATTTATAAAGAGTGCTAATGACTATGAAAATATGACCAAGGGTCAAAGATTAAAATCATACTTATATTATTTTCTCATTTGGATAGCTATATTTATGTTTATATTATTTTTATATTTAGATGATTTAGGAATAAATGAAGCTGGAATAATATTACTTTTTACCCTTTTAATTTTAATATTTAGGGTATTTATGTTATATGATTTTGCTGAAAAGAAAGAGGTTAAAAAGAATGAATAATACAAGACAAGTACTTAAATTAAAAATAAATTGTTCCGCAGAGGAAGTTAATAAGCAATTAAACGATTATTTGACAAGCAATCAATTTATACAAACCGACTATAATGGTGAAAAAGTTTTAAAACTTAATAATTTATATGCAAAGCAAAGTTTTTATCAAACATATATTAAAATTTTTCTCTCAAATGAAGAAATTACTATAATTGGTTGGATTAATTATAAAAATGCTGAATATGGATTTGATGATAAAATAAATTTTGAAGATTTAGCTTATCAAGGAAATTGGCAACCAATTAGAGAACTATATTCTATTTTCTTTACAATTGCCAGCAATTATAAAACTAATGATAATATTTATTGTGAAAAATTACCAGTAGAAAATATAAGAGAACCAGAGTATCAAAATTTATTTTATCCAAACATTACATATGAAGAAAATAAAAATTATATGAAATATAGTGGAGCCATTACTCTTACAATATTTTCTGTTATTATATATATAATATCTTTAACATCTTCTACAAATGGTGCTAAATATTTTGTACTTCATTTCTTGATATATTTATTTCCATTAATTTTTATACCATTTTCTTTAAAAAAAGTTATTAAAGACAGAAATGCTGATAAGACAGCTAAAATAATATATATTATAGATATTTGTATTATAATAATTTGTGTTTTATCAGGATTAATAAATACATTAGTTCATTTATAGGAATATAAAAATAAAATAGCTTCCAAAAGGAGCATTTTTTATACCATATATTTATATTATCCTTTAGAAAAAAATTTTATTAAAACAGAACTCGGCATTTTCTCGACTTTTTATATGCTATATATCATTTCATTAGATATTCATAATTATTTGAGTATCTTTTTATTAATTTATTTAATTTCAAAATTTGTATATATTGTTAAATTACCAATGATATCTTTTGAACATAACCACCTATTTATCACAATAAATTTGTAAAACTATCCACATTTTAATAATACAACTCTTTTTTATTTTTTGTAGATATGTTTTTGAAATAACAATAATTTCTGCTATTTTTTCTTCTGAAATATGATGTATAAAAGTATTAATAAAATAATTGCCCTCAGAAATTGTTAATTTATAGCTTAATCTTAAGAGTGCATTATAAATGTCTGTCGTTAATATTTTTTTATCTAAATCTCTTTCAATGGCATTTTCAACTTTACTTGCTATAATTTTTTGAGTAAAACCATTTTGAAGTTTATAACTAGAATTATAGGATATACCATCTTCAACTGGAAAATCATATAGATATTTTGAAACATTAAATTTTGAAAATAAAAATTTTAATTTTTCTTTTTCTTCGATAATATCGTATTGATTAAAAATTGTTTCAGACAATAACTCATTTTTATCCCACCTTTCAAAAAGAGACTTTTATAAACCTATAAAATATCTTATCTTTCAAAACTAGTAGATGTTTTGTATAATGTTTTCATTATACAAATTCCTCCAATATTTGTTTTATATATTAAAGAATTTAAGAGAAAAAGTCAATATCAAGTATTGAGTCATATTTTTGATATAATCTTCTAATTCTACAAGTTTAATTTTTTTATTAATCTTTGGTGTTACATTCCAAAAATTACATATAAATTCAATTCTTTTCTTTAAATTAAAATTTTAATTTAGTTTTATAATATTACATATATTGTTTTGATATTAAAAACTCGAACTAAAAAGTTCCATTAAAATACAAATTGGCTAATACAAGTTACGAACTCTATCTCTTTCTAAAAATATTATATGTTTTTTTCTTTAAATTCCAGTAGCAGTATGAAAAAATTGTAAATTATTGTATAATAAATATAAATTAAGCACTTGGAGGCTAACTATAATAAGTCAACTACTTTTTAATAGTTTGTCATAAATGGAAAGAAACCCACGCCAAAAAGATT
>CANQYU010000019.1 GCA_947628145.1 uncultured Bacilli bacterium
TTTTAATTATTTAAAATACTTGTTTAAACAAAGTACATCTTTACACAAATCGTATACATTTTAACTAATGATTAACAGGTTTTTAGCCTATTTAGCCAAAATAAAAATGATGTTTCCATCAATTTTATCTTCCTCGAGCTTGAATATTATCTAAAGCCGTTAAAATATCATTTTTACGACTTATTACTTGCTCTTCTTCTAAATCTAAACTAGTTTGAACTTTAGCATCCATTATAGCTTGAGCTAAATCTAAAAGTATTTTCTTTTCTTCCAGTTCACCAGTTCTTAAATAACCAATTAAAGCATAATAAAATCTTTTATAAGTTTCATTAAATATTTCTAAACTGATTTTATCTAAAGAAACCATTTCGCATAATTCATTATTAGTTAAATATTTCATAAAATCCCCTCCAAACTCCCATATTATAACACTTACCCCCTTTCTTGTCAAAAATTTACAAGTTATTCACATTTAATTGTTAGTAATGTGAATAATTTTTCTTATCCCCAACTTATAAACAATCATATTTTAGTAAAAACTCTTCCAGGTATATCTTATCAACTTGCTTTTTTAATTAAAAAGTTTATAATCCATTACTTATAAACAATTTTAAAATATTTAAATTTTCCTAAATATCTTAATCAAATTAAATATTTACTTAATTATTAACTATATAAACATTTATCATATTAATAAGCTATTGTTAATTGTTAATATTTCTTCCTTAAATTTTGTTAGTAGTGTTGATAAATTATTTTTTTCCTGATATTATAAGGGCTAGACGTTGTTTATAACATGTTAGTAATGCAAATCTCAATTTTTTTACTTTTCTTTCGCCCAATTTTGCGTTACAATTAACTTAACAAAACTCATAAGAATGCGGGGTGAGGTTTTTGGACAAAGATGAATTATTAAAAAAGTTTTTAGCTAACATTAAAGAAGAAATAAATCCAGCTTCTTTTAATGCCTGGTTTAATGACTTAAAAATCTATACCTTAACCGATACTCAAATTACTTTTGAAGTTCCTATGGAAATTCATAAACGCATGCTTGGTGATAATTATTATTCTTTAATCAGTAATTCTTTATCTAAAATAACTAATATTGATTATGATATTAATTTTATTTTAGAAGAAGAAGTAATTGAAAAACCTCAAGAAAATGTGAATAACTCAGAAGTTAATAACAATAATTTTGAAACTCACTTAAATCCTAATTTAAATTTTGATAATTTTGTGGTCGGAGATACTAATCGTTTAGCTAAAGTCGCCGCCATGGCCGTCGCTGAAGCCCCAGGACGCATCCATAATCCTTTATTTATTTATGGTAAAAGTGGTCTAGGGAAAACGCATTTAATGCATGCAATCGGCAATCATATAGTTGCCAACTCTAATCGAAAAGTTCTTTATTGTACTTGTGACGAATTTATGACCGAATACACTAACATTGCTAATCCTGATAATGCTAAAAATACTTTAGAATATGCGACTGAATTTAAAAATAAGTATCGTAATATTGATGTTTTAATTATAGACGATATTCAATATTTAGTCGGAGCAGAAAAAACTCAACAAGAATTCTTTAACACTTTTAACTACTTACATCAATCTAATAAACAAATAATTATTAGTAGTGACCGTTCTCCAGATGATTTAAAAATCTTAGAGGAACGTTTAAGGTCGAGGTTTATGTGGGGACTGCCCGTTGATATATATCCGCCAGACTTTAATCTTCGATGTCGAATTATTCGTAAAAAAATTGAAAATACTAGTCTTGCTAATCTCATTAAAGAAGAAAGTATCGAATATATTGCCAATGCTTGTCAAAACGATATTCGTTTCCTCGAAGGCGCAATTAATCGTTTAATGGCCTATACCGCTATGCTTGTTCCTAAAAGTATTGATTTAGAATTTACTTGTGAAGCTCTTAAAGATTTTGTTAATAAAAACATTTATTCTAACAATAATATTACCAAAATTCAAAAAGCAGTCGCAGACCATTATAATATAACCATTGACGATTTAAAAGGTAAGAAAAGAAGTAATAAAGTTGCTCATCCTCGGCAGCTAGCGATGTACTTATGTCGAATGGAAACCGACGAAACTTTCCCAAGAATAGGTTTAGAATTCGGGGGAAGAGACCATTCTACTGTCATATTTGCTTGTGATAAAATCGAAAAAGAGCTAGCAACTAATAATGAACTAGAAAGGACTATCAAAGAAATAAAAGCTAAATTGTAGATAAAACTTTAAAACATTGTTTATAAAATCCATATTATTAACAAATAAAAATTAAATAAACCTAGTAAATACCTAGAAAAAACAACTTACAAACATTATCAACAGTATTATAAATACTAATAAAATTAGAAAGAAGGAATGAATATGAAATTTACAATCGATAAAAATGTTATCTTAGAAGGCTTAAATAATGTTATTCGAGCTATATCTACTAAAAACGTTATACCAGTTTTAAATGGTATTAAATTTGAATTAACTAATGAAGGATTATACTTAACAGCCAGTGATTCTGAATTAACTATTAAAGTTTTAATTGAAGCTAATAAAATAAAACAAATAAATAATTTAGGTGGTATAGTTATCCAAAGTAAATATATCTTAGATATAGTTCGTAAAATGCCTAGTGATGTTATTAACTTTGAAGTTATTGACGGTTTAAAAATTAAAATATATACCGCTAGTAACCAATATAATTTAAATTGTTTAGATATAAATGATTATCCTGATGTAAAATTAGAGGTTAATAAAACTCCTATTATCATAAATGGAGATGTCTTTAAAACTATAATTAATCAAACTGTCTTTGCTATTTCTACTCAAGAATTACGTCCTATCTTAACGGGTGTAAACTTTAAAATAACTAAGACTGATTTAGAGGCAGTTGCCACTGATTCTTATCGTTTAGCTAAAAAGAATATTAAACTTAATGCACCAATCGAAAAAGATGTGGAAATCGTTATTCCTGGCCGTAATATTATGGAATTAGAAAGAATAATTACTGACGAAGAACCATTAGAAATTCATATCTTTAATAATAAAGTCTTATTTAAATATAAAAATATTAACTTTCAAACTAACTTATTAAGTGGAAATTATCCTAATACCTCTAATTTAATTCCAAGTGAATTTGCTTATATTATTAAAGTTAATAAAAAAGAATTTAATGATGCTATCGATAGAGCTGCTCTCTTAACTTTAGGTAAAGATAAAAATATTGTTAAAATGTCTTTAGATAATACAAAAATGGTAATCAATTCTTATGCTTCTGAAATAGGTAAAGTTGAAGAACAATTAACTATTGAAACCAATAATAAAGAAAAATTAGAAATATCTTTCTCTTCTAAATATATGTTAGAGGCAATTAAAACTATGCAAGAAGACGAAATATTACTCCTTTTAAATAGTGATGTCAAACCTTTAATTATTAAAAGTTTAACTGACGAATCTCTAATTCAATTAATTTTACCTATCAAAACATACTAAATTTATAAATTAGAACCAAAATTCGACAAATATTTCCTTTTCAATATGTTACCATAGTAATTTATTGAAAGGAGAAATATATATGTCTTATGTTATAAATTCTCAAACTTATGTTTTAATTGCTAATAAAACTGGTACTAAAATTATTGAAGCTAATAAAATAATATACTCTAGAACTCCCTTAAATACTATTATAAATGATAATTGTTTTATTCATGGTTCTAGTTTTGAAGGTCGCCAAAAAGGTAGTAGTTATTTAATTGGAACTAATTATAAACCCCCAATTATTTTAAATGAAAATTCGCAATTAATTTTAGTCCCAACTCATTCTATTCGTAATAAGAACTGTACTTGGTTTGTTTTAAATAATATTTTAAATTATTATCCTAAATCTAAAAATCAAATCATCGTGGAATTTAAAAATAATACTAAAATTGTTTTAAATGTAAGTTATCCTGTTTTTGATAAACAAGTTTTAAAAGGTACTCGTTTAGAATCAATAATAAGAGGCCGAAATAATCAAAAATACCTTTAAAAAGGTATTTTTTTGTGCTATAATTATTTTAGGTATAGGAGTACACCAATAAAGTATTTTTAATATACGCGCAAAGTAGGGGCAAAAAAATGGAAATCAGCAAATTAAAGTTATTAAATTTTCGCAATTATGAAACCCTAGAACTGACATTTAGTCCTAATACTAATATTATTTATGGCCAAAATGGTATGGGTAAGACAAATATAATTGAAGCCATCTATATCTTAGCTTTAACTAAGACTTTCCGTCTTGGACATGATGATGTTGTCATTAAAAAAGGCAAAAACCTCGCCAAAATAGAAGGTTTAGTTAAATCTAAAATTTGGAATACTTATAAAATTATTATTAGTCCTACTGGCAAAAGGGTTAAAATAGATAATAATAAAATAACAAAATTTAGCGATTATATAACTAAAATAAATGTTATTATCTTCCATCCTGACGATTTAAAAATAATTAAAGATACTCCTATGACTAGAAGAAAACTTTTAAATATTGAGATTTCTAATATTAATAAAGATTACATAATTTATTTAAATAATTATGAAAAAATATTAAAACAACGAAATGCCTATTTAAAAGCTTTAAGTACCAAAAAATCTTTAAATAGTGATTTTCTTAATATCCTTACTGAAAATCTTGTTAATTTAGGTTTAAAAATCGTGGAAATACGCCAAAATTTTATTCTTGATATTAATAAGTATATCAGTGATTATTATTATAAAATTACTAACAAAGGGGTTTTATTCTTAAATTTTAAAAGTGAATATAAGAATAAAACTAAAGAACAAATTCTTAATATGTATGCTAAAAATATTTCCCGGGAAATAATAATTGGCAAAACTTTATTTGGCCCTCAACATGATGATTTAGAATTTTTAATAGATAATGAACCTGTTAAAGAATTTTCTAGTATTGGGGAACAAAAAAATAGTGTTATTGCCTTTAAACTGGCGGAAATATCTAATATTAAAGCTACCTTAAATCATAATCCCATACTTATCTTAGATGATTTGTTTAGTGAGCTTGATGATGAGAAAGTAAATAATATTTTGAATTTAATTGATGAAAATTTACAAACCTTTATAACAACTACTACGATTAATCATGTCAAACCTGAATTACTCAATAAATCGAAAATATTTCATGTTATAAATGGTCAAGTAAGAGAGGAAGTTAAAAATGGAAAATAATTATACCGATAGTGATATTCAAGTTTTAGAAGGCTTAGAGGCTGTAAGAAAACGCCCGGGCATGTATATTGGTTCTACTAGTGAAAAAGGACTACATCATTTAGTTTGGGAAATAGTTGATAATGCCGTCGATGAAGCTTTAGCGGGTTATTGTGACGATATAGAAGTTGTTGTTCATAAAGATAATTCTGTATCAGTTAAAGATGATGGTCGTGGTATGCCGACTGGAATTAATGAAAAAACTGGCTTATCAACCATTGAAACCATCTTTACTATTCTTCATGCTGGTGGTAAATTTGGCGGAGGTGGCTATAAAGTAAGTGGAGGTCTTCATGGTGTTGGAGCTTCTGTCGTTAATGCCCTATCCACTTGGCTTGAAGTTCGGGTTTATCGTGATGGTGAAGTTCATTTTGAACGGTTTGAAAATGGTGGTCATCCTTGTGAACCTATGAAAGTTATTGAAGAGTGTTCTAAAGACCGAACTGGAACGACAGTTACTTTTAAAGCTGACCCCACTATTTTTAAAGAAACCACGGAATTTAATTATGATACCTTAGCTACTAGACTAAGAGAATTAGCTTTTTTAAATAAAGGCTTAAGAATAACTTTAATTGACGAACGTGTTCCTGATAAAAAAGAAACATTCTGTTATAATGGTGGAATTATTGAATATGTAAGCATGCTAAATAAAAATAAACAACCTCTTCATGATGATATAATTTATGTTGATGGAACTGTGGATAATATTAGTATTGAAGTAGCCATGCAATATAATGATTCCTATAACACTAATCTTTATTCTTTTACCAATAATATCAACACTTATGAAGGTGGAACTCATGAAGATGGAGTTAAGAATGCTTTAACTAGAATTATTAATAATTATGCTCGTAATGCTAAACTTTTAAAAGAAAAAGACGAAGCTTTAAGTGGTGATGACTGTCGAGAAGGCTTAGCCATGATAATTTCTTGTAAACATCCCGACCCTCAATTTGAAGGCCAAACTAAAACCAAACTCGGCAATAGTGAAGTTCGGAAAATAGCGAGTGATATTTTTGGTCAAGGCTTAGAACGTTACTTAATGGAAAATCCGACGGTCGCTCGCGTTATCGTGGAAAAATGTATGACTGCTTCGCGTGCCAGAATCGCGGCCAAAAAAGCTCGAGAAGCCACTCGTCGTAAAGGCGATTTAGATGTAACTAATTTCTTTGGTAAATTAGCCGATTGTAAAAGTAAAGACGCGACGGTAAGTGAAATCTTTCTTGTCGAGGGAGATTCTGCCGGCGGTTCCGCTATAAAGGGTCGCGATAGTATGACTCAAGCTATTCTTCCTTTAAGAGGTAAAATTTTAAATGTTGAAAAAGCTCGTTTAGATAGAGCTCTATCTAATGAAGAAATAAGAACAATTATAACTGCCTTTGGTACAGGAATAGGTGAAGATTTTAATCTTGATAAGTTAAGATATCATAAAATTATTATAATGACCGATGCCGATGTTGATGGCTCTCATATTCGTGTTTTACTTTTAACCCTTTTTTATCGCTTCTTTAGACCTATTGTGGAAGCTGGCCATGTTTATGCTGCTCAACCTCCATTATTTGTTATTAAACATGGTAAAACCATTAAATATGTTTTAAATGAACAAGAACGTGACGAATATCTTGCCTCCTTATCTCCCAATACTAAATATGATATCGCTCGGATGAAAGGTTTAGGCGAAATGGACGCCGAAGAATTAAACGAAACAACCATGGATATAAATAAACGTGTTTTACGTCAAATCACCGTGGATGATGCCATGGCCGCGGATGAAATATTCAATAAATTAATGGGCGAAGAAGTAGAACCTCGTCGCGAATTTATCGAAACAAATGCAACCTACGTGGAAAATTTAGATATATAGGAGGTTTTAAATGGATAGATTAGAAAAAAATAATATAGTAAAAGAAGTTAAAGATTCTTTTCTAGAATATTCTATGAGTGTTATAGTTGCTCGAGCTCTTCCCGATTTACGTGATGGCTTAAAACCAGTTCACCGCCGGATTTTATATTCAATGTATGAATCTGGTTATACTCCCGATAAACCACATAAAAAAAGTGCTCGTATTGTTGGTGATGTAATGGGTAAATATCACCCTCATGGTGATTCTAGTATTTATGAAGCCATGGTTCGGATGGCCCAAGATTTTAGTTATCGTTATATGCTTGTGGATGGTCATGGAAACTTTGGTAATATTGAAGGTTATGGAGCCGCGGCTATGCGTTACACCGAGTCTCGTTTATCTAAAATATCTTTGGAGTTGTTAAGAGATATCCGCAAAGATACTGTTAATTTTACCCCTAACTTTGACGAATCAGAGCAAGAGCCCGAAATATTGCCTTCCCGATTCCCAAATATTTTAGTTAATGGAACAACCGGTATTGCCGTTGGTATGGCGACTAATATTCCTCCACATAATCTTGGGGAAGTAATTGATGGATGTGTCGCTTATATCGATAATCCTGATATTACTTTGGACGAATTAATGCTCCATATTAAAGGCCCAGATTTTCCAACCGGCGCCATTATTCTAGGTAATTCTGGAATAAAAAAAGCTTATGAAACAGGCCGTGGAACTATTACTATTCGTTCTCGAGCTGAAATTGAAGAAAAAAATGGCCGTGAATATATCGTTATTAATGAGGTTCCCTATGGAGTTAATACTTTAGAGCTTAAAAATAAAGTCGCTGAATTAGTTCATAACAAAATTTTAGATGGTATAACTGATTATCATGTGGACTTAAAAGAAGGCGTTAAAATAACAATAACCTTACGAAAAGACGCCAATGCTAGTGTAATATTAAATAAATTATATAAACATACTGCTTTTCAAACAACTTATGGAATTATATTCTTAATGCTTGATAATGGTGTTCCTAAAACTTTAGGTTTAAAAGATATTATTTCTAAATATATTGATTACCAAAAAGAAATAATTATCCGTCGTACTAAATTTGATTTAGATAAAGCGGAAAAAAGAGTTCATATCTTAGAGGGTTTAAAAATAGCTTTAGACCATATTGACGCGGTAATTAAATTAATTAGAGGTTCTAAATCTGACGAAGAAGCTAAAAATGGTTTAATGACTAACTTTAACCTTTCTTCAGAACAAGCCGAAGCTATCTTAGAAATGCGTTTAAGACGTTTAACAGGCTTAGAAAGAGAAAAAATCGAAGAAGAATTAAACGAATTAATTAAATTAATTGACGAATTAAGAGCCATTTTAGGTTCAGAAGAAAAAGTTTTAGCAATTATTAAAGAAGAATTACTCGAAATTAAAGATAAATATGGTGATAAACGTCGTACGGATATTGATATGTCCGCGATTGAATATATCGAAGACGAATCTTTAATTCCTGAAGAAAATATCTTAATTGCCTTAACTAATAAAGGTTATATTAAACGGACAACTAGTGATACATTTAAAGCTCAACGTCGCGGTGGAATGGGTATAAAAGGCATGACAACTAATGAAGAAGATTACGTAGAACAAATGATTAATCTTTCTAGTCATGATTACTTATTGTTCTTTAGTAATAAAGGTAAAGTATATCGCTTAAAAGGCTACGAAATTCCCGAATTTAATCGCCAATCTAAAGGTTTGCCAATAATTAATTTATTGCAACTTACTCAAGGTGAAACCATTAATACTATGTTAAGTATTTCTCCTCAAGAAGATAATAAATATTTATTGTTTGTAACTAAAACTGGCTTGGTAAAACGAACAGCAATTAGCGAATTCGAGAACATACGTACGACTGGCAAAATATGTATTAATTTAAAAGCTGATGATGAGTTACTGGCTGTTAAGAAAACCAATAATGAAAAATATGTTTTACTCGGTAGTGAATCTGGCCGCATGGTTAAATTTAAAGAAAATAATATTCGGGCCATGGGTCGTACTGCTAGTGGTGTTAAAGGAATTAACTTAGATGGTTATAAATGCATTTGTGCTGAGGTAGTAAATGAAGAAGATAAAATATTGTTAGTAACTAAAAAAGGATATGGAAAAAAGACATTAGTTAGTGAATTTAGAGAAACCAGCCGTGGTAGTAAAGGTGTAAAAGCCCTTAATATAACTGAAAAAAATGGTACTCTTGCTTCTGTTAAATTAGTTGACGAAAGTCAAGAATTAGTTATTATGACCAATACTGGTACAACAATGCGTATGTCTTTGGAACAAATAAATACTTTAAGCCGCGTTACTCAAGGAGTACGGTTAATAAATCTTAAGGAAAATCAAATTGTAACTACTATTAGCTTAGTTCCTAAACAAGCCGAAGAAATAATAGAAGAAGATAATGCTGAATAAGCATTATTTTTTTTTATTAATTTAATACTAATTAATATTATAGAAAAAATGTTAGTAACTTAAAAAACTATGGAAAATAAAAATATGTTTCACGTGAAACATCAATACCCTACTTTTCGTTTTTTCCTCATGACTAATAAATCACTTTTAACCTTATTCCAATGTTTCACGTGAAACCTTTCATTCAAACTAATTAAAAATTTAAAAAGTAGATTTTCAAAAAATCTCAGTAAGTAAAATATTAATAAATAAATTTTAACAAAATAAAAATTATAATTGCTAATTTTTTAAATAACTTAATTAATTTATTATTGCAAATTATAAAATAATAATTTTATCTTTCCATAATATTTAAAAATACTAACAATGTTTCACGTGAAACATTGTTTTCAATTAAAATTCCAAAATATAATATAATTACTGTCATTAATTAAATAAAATTTAGCCCAATTTTTAAATATTTTGCAAATATTTCCTAATATTTAGTTTAAACTATTAAAAAATATATTATTACTAATTTTAATACCCAAAACTTATCCACAATGTTTCACGTGAAACATTGTCCTATAATAAAAAATGTAAAAAATATGTTTCACGTGAAACATATCTATTGCAATTTAATATAAAATATGTTACATTAATAACGTGCAACAAATATATTGTAACCTGGTCAGAGTTGGAAAACAGCAGCCATATCAATCCCTATTTGTGTGCACTTTTTTATTGGAGGAATATATATGCCTGAAGAATATTATGAACTATTGCTAAAATTAGCTAAAAAAGCCGCTTGCAAAGATGAGGTGCCAGTAAGTGCCATTTTAGTTAAAAATAATAAAGTTCTTGCTAAAGCTTATAATACTCGAATTTCCCATCATAGTGTTTGTGACCACGCGGAAATGTTAGTAATTAAAAAAGCTAGTCGAAAATTACACGATTGGCGTTTAGAAGATTGCGATGTTTATGTAACTTTAAAACCCTGTAATATGTGTGAAGCCGCTTTAAAACAAGCTCGTATAAAAAATGTTTATTATATATTGGATAAATTGCCTTTTAAAAAAGAATATAATCAAACTAATATAAAACAAACATACGTACGTGAGCAACAAGAAGAATATTTGCATTATTTCCAAGCTTTTTTTCAAAAGAAAAGAGACAAAATGAAATAACTATGATATAATTTAAATGGGTGAAAAAAATGGATTACAAAGTACTTTACCGTAAATATCGACCAGATGATTTTTCAAGCATTATCGGTCAAGATTATATAATTTCCATTTTAAAAAATGCTATAAAAAAAGAACAAATATCCCATGCTTACATTTTTTCCGGCCCTCGAGGAACTGGAAAAACTAGTACAGCCAAGGTTTTTGCTAAAGCTATCAATTGCTTAGAGCCTACAGAAAATGGGCCATGTAATAAATGTGAAGCTTGTAAAACTTTTAAAGAAAATGCGGATATAATCGAAATAGACGCAGCCTCTAATAATGGTGTTGACGAAATTAGGGAAATAATTAATAATATTAAATTAGCCCCGGCTTATTCTAAATATAAAGTCTATATTATAGATGAGGTTCATATGTTAAGTACAAGTGCTTTTAATGCTTTACTTTTAACTTTAGAAGAGCCTCCTAAACATGTGGTATTTATATTAGCTACAACTAATATTGAAGCCGTGCCTATTACTATTTTATCTCGCTGCCAACGCTTCGATTTTCATAAAATATCACTTGCTAATCTCATTAATCGGTTAAAATATGTCGTAGAACAAGAAAATATTGCTATTGAAGAAGAAGCCCTAGAAGAAATCGCTTATATAAGTGATGGTGGTCTTCGTGATGCGCTAAGCATTTTAGACCAAATATCCAGTAATACTAGTAAAATAACTATTAATGATGTTATTTCTCACTTTGGTTCCGCTTCTAAAAAGCAAATAGACGACCTATATCAATGCATTATCACTAATAATATAAATCATTTTTTAGAAATAATGAATAATTTTAAAGAATTAGCTATCGATTATAAATTATTAATTCGTAAATTTCTCGAAAAATTAGAAGAAGAGGCCATCAATAGTAAAAAGCTTTCTTCATATAATGGCTTGTCTTATGAAAATATTCGCTCTTTGGCCTTTGAATTAGCCGAAATATCTAATTATATAAACATAAATATTGAACCCTACTTATTAATTCAAATAACGATGTTAAAATATTTTAAAGAACCAAACTTAAAATCTAAAGAGCCAGAAATAGAATATAAAGAGAGGGAACAAGCCCCAAAAGAACCGGAAATAGAAACCATAAACCCAGTTTTAGAAGAAGAAAAACCTAATTCCGAGCCAGAAATTAAAAATTTTGAAGAAATTCCTAGCTCTGAACCTAATGTTCTAGCTGAATTAATCAAAATAAGAGTTAATAACTGTTTTGCCAATGCTTCTAAAGAATATTTGCAGGAGCTCCAAAATAAATGGCCCGATTTTATCGATAGTCTAAATAATAAAGCTATTTTAAATCTCTTGGTCGATGCTTCCATCGTCGCCGCTAGTAATGAATATGCCATTATTAAAAGTGAATATAGCGAAACAGTTAGTTTAATTAATCAAAATCTGGCTAACATTGCGGAATTATTTAATAATAAATATAATTTAAACTATCATTTTATTGCTTTATCTCCGGAAGATTGGCAGAAAGAACGCAATACATACATCACTAATAAAAAGAATAATGTTAAATATGAATTTTTGGAAGAACCCACCGAAATACCTAAAAAAGAGAATAATATTTCTAATATTGAACAAACTGCTTTAGATATTTTTACGGAAGCCCAAATTGAAATAGAGTAAGAAAGAAGGAAAATTTATGAATATGCAAAATTTAATGGCGCAAGCCCAAAGAGTTCAAAGGGAAATTACTAAAAAAAGAGAGGAAATCAATAATAGTACATTTGAGGGTACATCTGAATGGGTAAAAGTTACTATTAATGGTAATAAAGAATTATTAAGCATGAAGATTTTATATGATGGTCCAATCACTGACTCTGAAGATAAAGAAATGTTAGAAGATATGCTTAAAATTGCTATGAAGCAAGCAACGGACGCTGTTAATAAAGAAATTGAAACTAAAATGGGTGCTTATAGCTCTTTAGGTGGTTTATTCTAATGTATTATCCTAAAGATTTAGAAACTTTAATTAATTATTACGCTAAATTACCCGGAATTGGGGCCAAAAGTGCCGAACGTCTGGCCATTGCTACCATCGATTTTAGTAATGAAGAAATCATTGATTTTAGCGCGGCTTTAAAAAATGCTAAAGAACATTTAACTAGATGTAGTATATGTGGCCACTTAACCGATAAAGAAATATGTGATATTTGTAGTGAACCTACCCGTGAACAAAATCTTATATGTGTGGTGGAAGATTATAAAAATGTCTTTGCCTTTGAAAAATCAGGTAAATTTAATGGTACATATCATGTATTAAATGGTTTAATTTCTCCCCTTGATAATATCGGCCCCGAAGATATAAATTTAAGTTCTTTAATAAATAGAATTGAACATCTTCAAAATCCTGAATTAATATTAGCTTTAAAACCTACTATTGAGGGAGAAGCCACCACCATGTATATTAAAAAAATCTTAGAAGATAAACAAGTTAAAATCTCTCGTTTAGCCTATGGTATTCCTATTGGTGCCGAAATCGATTATTTAGATAATGTTACCTTAGAAAAAGCTTTAGAAGACCGTAAAACAATTTCGGAATAATTAAATTAAATAATCATATAATTTAATGTGATAAAATATGGTCAAGAAAATTTTAATATTAGTAAAAAAATTGTGTTTAGCATTTGTAATGTTATATGGTATTAATATGATTTTATCGGGTGTTAATATCTTTATACCTATTAACATTATAACGTTAACTCTAGTAACTTTATTAGGCATTCCTAGTATTCTCGGTTTAGTAGCAATTTTTTTTCTAATCTAGTAAGGAGTCTAGAAAATATGAATACAGATGTCGTCGCTCAAATTCTTTTTAAATATCGTGAGAATAAACTAGCTCACGCTTATTTAATTGAAACAAATAATTTTTCTAAAGCCTTAAATGACCTAAAAACTCTTATTAAAAATTTAAATTGTCCCGAAACTTATAACCAAGAATGTCAAAACTGTAATTTATGCAATTTAATTAATATTGAAAATCTTCCGAGCTTAAAAATTATAGAACCGGATGGTGCCTTTATTAAAAAGGAACAAATCGAAGCTTTAAAAGAAGAATTTTCGACTATTCCTATATATAGTAAATATAATGTTTATATTATCAAAAATGCGGAGAAATTAACCTCCAGTAGTGCTAATTCGATGCTTAAATTTGTGGAAGAACCCACTCCGGGCATTATTGGTTTTTTCTTAACAACTAATAAATCTCTTATTATTGATACTATTAAAAGTAGATGTCAAATATATACTTTAGAATATGCGGATGAAAGTATTTTAGCTAAATTACATCTTTCTGAAGAAGAATATAATTCTTATATTGCGGTAATTAAAGATTATTTAAATTTTCTTTATTCTTATAAACCTATCAATCATAAGAATATAATTCTAAATCAATATTCCGATAAAAAAGCTTTAGAAAATATTTTTAATATTATTTTTGCAATTTATTATGAACATTTTTTAAAATTAAGTCATGAAAAATACCAAGAAAATATAACTAATATTTATCCTTTAAAAGAAAATATAGTAAAACTCCAACAAGAAATGCAGATTATTACTAAAATTTTAACAAATATGCGTTATAATGTAAGTATTGAATTAATGTTAGATGAATTTGCAATAGAAATGCGAGGAGTTTATGAATAAAGAATACTATATATATGGCGTAAATTTTAAAGATAATGGTAAAATCTATAATTTTAAAAGTACTTTTAAATGTCCTTTAAATGTAACTGTTATTACGGAGACTGAAAAAGGGGAACAATTTGGCCGTGTCGTAAGTCATATTGAAGAAAGTATTATTAAAAATATTGACGAATTAAAAGATATTATTAGAATATCTACTAAAGCTGATTATGAACAATATTTAAAAAATTTAAAAGACGCCGAAAAAGCTTTAAAAGATTGTCGAAATTTAGTTAAAGAATTAGCTCTTGATATGAAAGTAATAAACGCTACTTTTACTTTTGACCGTAAACAATTAATCTTTAATTTTCTAGCTGACGAACGTATTGATTTCCGCGAATTAGCTAAAAGATTAGCTTCCATTTACCGTACTCGGATTGAATTACGTCAAATTGGCGCTCGTGATAAAGCTCGAGAAATTGGCGGAGTAGGGGCTTGTGGTTATAAATTATGTTGTGCTAATTTTTTAAATCATATTGACTCTGTTTCCATGAACATGGCTAAAAATCAAGGTTTAGCTTTAAATCCCTCTAAAATAAATGGTTTATGTGGTCGTTTATTATGTTGTTTAACTTATGAAGACGACGAATATCTAACTTGTAATGCTGGTATGCCTGAAATTGGTACTATTGTGGAAATCCCCGAGGGTAAAGGAACCGTTGTTAGTAAAGATATTTTAAATCGTAGTTATAAAGTTTTAGTCGGAAATGAAAAAATCGAAGTTAAATTAGGGGAATGCACTCATGCTCGTTCTGAATGATTTATATGATTATGGCTTAAAAATATACCAATCTTCTACTAATTTTAAATTTTCTTTAGATTCTCTTTTATTAGCCGAATTTGTCGAAACCACTAAAAAAACTCATAATTTATTGGATTTATGCTCTGGTAATGCGCCTTTACCCTTAATATTAGCTCAAAAAACCAAATTAAATATAACAGGTATAGAAATTCAATCAGAAATTTATAACTTAGCTCAAAAAAGTATAGAATATAATCATTTTGAAAATCAAATAACAATGTTAAATATTAATGCTTTAGATACTCCTCATTATTTCCCGGGAAATAATTTTGATATTATTACCTGTAATCCACCTTTTTTTAAAACGACATCCCATTCTTTAATTAATCAAACTAATTCTAAGGCTTTAGCTCGTCATGAATTAAGTATAACTTTAGAAGATATTTTTAAAGTAACATCTAAATTATTAAAGGAACATGGAGCTTTTTATTTAGTCCATCGTCCTGAACGGCTTACTGAAATTTTAACCTTAGCCCCAAAATATCATTTAGAAGCAAAAAAAATTGAATTTATTTATTCAAATCTTGAAAAAGATGCTATAATGGTTTTGTTCAAATTTGTTAAATTTGGCTCTCCCTCTGTAAAAGTAGCTTCCAAAGTTATTAATCGTGAAACTAAAACATATCAAAATATTTTTAAAAAATAGAAAGGATGTCATAAAATGAAACTAATTGTCGGTCTCGGAAATCCTACCTCGGAATATGAAAATACGAGACATAATCTTGGCTTTATGGTTTTGGATAATTATTTAAAGAATGTTTCCTGGCAAACAAAATTCCAAGCTTTATATACTACTTTAAATATTAATAATGAAAAAGTAATTTTTATTAAACCATTAACCTATATGAATTTATCAGGTACCGCGGTTCAAGCTTTTGCCAATTTTTATAAAATTGAACCCGAAAATATTTTAGTTATTCAAGACGATTTAGATTTACCTATTGGGACTTATCGTTTAAAAATTCATAGTTCTAGTGGAGGCCATAATGGTATAAAAAATATTATTGAAGCTTTAAATACTAATGATTTTTTAAGATTAAAAATTGGTATTTCCAAAAATAATCAAATGGATGTTAAAGATTATGTTTTAGGAAAACTATCTTTAGAAGAACAAGCCATAATTAATAAATTAATGCCGAGCTTTAATAATATAATAAATGACTTTATTAATACTCATAATATTAATATGCTAATGAATAAATATAACGGTGGAGGTTCAAAATGAAATTAGAACATATTACTGAGTGGCAACAAATTTATGAGTATAATCGTTATTTAGATAAATTATTTATTACTAAATATCAAACTCCAGAAAATAATTTATATGCTCCAAATTGTATTGAATTTCTAGTAGAAATAGGCGAATTTGTAAATGAAACTCGGTGCTTTAAATATTGGAGTGTTAAAACCCCTAATAAAAATTCCATGTTAGAGGAATATGCCGATTGCTTAACAATGTTACTAAGTTTTTATGGCAATTTAAATACTCCCCCCGCTTTTTCTCAAATTACCTATTCTGAGTCTGGTTTAGCTCTTATGTCTTTAATTAATGAATTATATGCTAAATCAACTAAAATATTACCTGAACTAAGTCTTCCTTTATTAAATGAAATCTTCACCTTACTTTTAACTTTAGCTAATTCTTTAAATTTAAGCGAAATAGAAATAATTAAATCTTTAAAAGAAAAACAATTAAAAGTTAAAGAACGTTTAGAAGATGAATTATATTAGGTGATTAATATGAATTTTTTAAAAGAATATTTTAAATATGATAATGATTTAACTATAACCGGGCTAACTCCAACGTTAGCAAGTTTTTACGTGTCTGAATTATTCAAAACTAAAAAACAAAATGTTATAGTTTTAACATCTACTTTATATGAAGCTAATGAATTATATCGAGACATTAAGAATTTTAATGACAATACTTATTTATTTCCCATGGATGATTTTTTAACTAGTAAAGCTTTAGCTATTTCTCCTGAATTAAAAACAAATCGTATTGAAACTTTAGAAGCAATTAAAACCCATCAAGGAATAATCATTACTAATTTAATGGGTTATTTAAAGTTTTTAACTGATGCTAGAGTTCAAAATAAACTAGATATTAAATTAAAAACTAATATGGAAATTAATCGGGAAAAATTAATTGAGATTTTAGAGGAATTAGGCTATAAACGTACTACAATCGTAACAGCAACTGGAGAATATGCTGTTCGAGGTTTTGTTATTGATATTTTTGTTACTTTAAGTGAACATCCCGTTAGATTAGAATTTTTTGGGAATAATATTGAAGCTATTCGTTATTTTGACGAAGAAACTCAAATGTCTATTGAAAATATTCCCGAAATATCTTTAATAACTAATGGCGAAATTAATACGGAACATCATTCTTCTTTGTATGATTATGCTAAAGAACCCCTAGTTGTTAATGTTGATTATAATCGTATTAAAGCGAGTTACACTAAATTAGAGGAAGAAATGTTCGAATATCGGGTTTCTAAAGAATTACCTGAGGGCACCAAATTTATGTTTTCCCTAGAAGAAATACCGTCTAAAGAAAATATTTATTTAGATTTTTTAGAAAATAAGAGTACCAAAAAAACTTTAAATTTACCCAGTAAAACTTTAACTAATTTTAATTCTGATTTTACAAGACTTAAAGAAGCGACTAAAGTCTGGGCTAGTAAAGGTTATCAAATAATTTTCTATTTATCTAAACCATCTCAAATTAAACTCATTAAAGAAGAAATAGATGTTCCCATTAAAATATATAATGAATATTTACCTCAAGGTTTTATCTTTGAAAAATATGTTGTTATATCTGAAAATGATATTGAAAATATTTCTAAACAAGAAATAAAATATAAAAATTCTTATAAAATAGGCCGTAAAATAAAAGATTTAAATTCTTTAAATATTGGGGATTATGTTGTGCATATGGCCCATGGAATAGGTATTTATAATGGTATTAAAACCTTAACTCAAAATGGTCTTGAAAAAGATTATATCGAAATCCTTTTTGATGGTAATGATAAAGTTTATGTTCCTGTGGAAAAAATGAATACCATTTTAAAATATGCAAGTAAAGATGGTTTAAAACCCAAAATAAATAAATTAAATTCCACATCTTGGGCAAAAACCAAACGTAGTGTTGAACGGCGTATTAAAGATATATCCGAAGAATTATTAAAATTATACGCTGAAAGAATGGCTATTAATGGGACTCCCTTTGAAACTTATGCTTTAGAAGACGAATTTGCTTCTAGTTTTGAATATACCCCAACTCGGGACCAAGAAAAAGCCATCGCGGAAATAGCTCATGATTTAAAAAGTAAAGTTCCCATGGATAGATTACTTTGTGGCGATGTTGGCTTTGGTAAAACCGAGGTTGCTTTTCGGGCTATATTTAAAACGGTTTTAAATAATAAACAGGTATTTTATTTATGTCCAACCACCATTTTATCTAAACAACAATATACCTCCGCCTTAAATCGTTTTCAAGACTACCCAATTAATATAGCACTTTTAAATCGTTTTACCACGCCTAAAGAAACTAAAAGAATTTTAGAGGGGCTAGAAAATGGTACTATAGATATTGTTTTTGGTACCCATCGTCTTTTAAGTGATGATGTTAAATTTAAAAAATTAGGCCTTTTAATTGTCGACGAAGAACAACGTTTTGGCGTAACTCATAAAGAAAAAATCAAAAAATTAAAGACAGATGTTAATGTTTTAACTTTATCGGCCACTCCTATTCCGCGAACCCTTAAAATGGCCATGTCCGGCCTTAGAGATTTATCTGTTATTGATACTGCGCCCACTAATAGATATCCTATTCAAACCTATGTTTTAGCTGAAGAAGATTTAATTATTAAAGATGCTATTTATAAAGAATTATCGCGAAATGGTCAAATATTTGTTTTATATAATAATATTGATGGCTTAACTAATATTGTAAATAAATTAAATAAATTAGTGCCCGAAGCTCGAATTATAAGTGCTCATGGTCGTATGACCAAGTTAGAACTTGAAAATATTATGCAAGACTTTATAGATTATAAATACGATATTTTAGTTTGTACCACCATTATTGAAACTGGTATTGATATTCCTAATGCTAATACCTTAATTATTTATGACGCCGACCATTTTGGTTTATCTCAATTATATCAAATAAGAGGAAGAGTAGGTCGTTCTAATCGCATTGCTTATGCTTATTTACTTTATAATAAATCTAAAATGTTAAATGAAGTCGCAATCAAAAGATTAGATGCCATAAAAGAATTTACCGAACTTGGAAGTGGTTATCGTATAGCGATGCGTGATTTAGCTATTCGTGGTGCCGGTGATATATTAGGTAGTGAACAAGCTGGTTTTGTCGATTCTGTCGGAATTAATTTGTATATGCAAATGATTGAAGAAGAAATGAGAAGATTAAAAGGCGAAGAAATAAAAGAAGATACTGCTAAAACCGCCTTAATTAATGTTTCTACTCATATAAGCGATGACTATGTTAAAGACGATGAATTAAAAATCGAAATTCATAATAAAATAAATGAAGTAAATTCTAAAGAAAGTTTAGAGCGAATTAAACAAGAATTAGAAGATCGTTTTGGTAAAATAAATGAAGCCATGGAAATTTATATGTATGAAGAATGGTTTGAAAAATTAGCTCAAGATTTAAATATCACTAGAGTTACTCAAACTAAAAGCTTCGTTGAAATTGATTTACCTGAAGAAATATCAAATAATATTAAAGCTGATAAACTATTTTTAGAAAGCTATAATATTAATCCTAATCTAAAATTTAAATATCAAAATAAAAGTATAAAAATATCTTTATTATTAAAAAAAGATGATAAACATTTCTTATATACTTTTGTCCCTTTACTTGAATTAATCAAAAATTATGTATAAGTACAACACTGTTAAGATTTTTTAAAAATGTCAGTTTTTAAAAAAATGGATAAGTAACAAACAAAGATAAACTTTGTAATAAAG
>CANQYU010000020.1 GCA_947628145.1 uncultured Bacilli bacterium
GGAGTTAAAACATGTTTATAACCTAATTTTTTTTCTTTACCTTTAATATAATTTTCTAATTCTTCCCAAATAATATAGCCATTAGGTAAATACATAGGTAAACCTTTACCAACTAAATCACTAGTCATAAAGATACCTAAATCTTTACCTAATTTCCGGTGGTCACGCATTTTGGCTTCTTCTAATTCTTTTAAATGAGCTTCTAAGTCTTCGGGATTTTCAAAACAGATACCATATATTCTTTGAAGCATATGGTTGCTAGCGTCCCCTTTCCAATAAGCTCCACTTACTTTTAATAATTTAAAGTTTTTTAATAATTTAACATTTTCGACATGAGGGCCACGACATAAATCAGTGAAATCACCTTGAGTATAACAACTAATTGTAGTCTCTTTTTCATCCATATGGGAAATTAAATCCATTTTATAAGGGTCATTTTTAAACATTTCTTCGGCTTCTTTTTTAGATATTTCATGACGAATTATGTTTTTACCATCTTTAGCAATTTTTTTCATTTCTTTTTCGATGGCGGGTAAATCTTCTTCGGTAAGAGTAATATCTCCTAAATCAATATCATAGTAAAAGCCTTCTTCTATTACGGGGCCAACCCAAAATAGAGCCTCGGGATATAAATGTTTTACAGCTTGGGCTAGTAAATGAGCACAACTATGATTTAAAATACTTAATTTTTCATTTTCTTTTATATTTATCATCTTTTTAAACCTGCTTTCTTTTCGGCAATTATTTTTGTTTTCATTAATTTTATTAAACGATTAAAATTTTCATTATACTGAGGATATATTCTAGCCATTATATTTAAATTAAAATATAAGGCTTGATTAATTTTAGAGATACTATAATTAGTATTTCTAACACCATCATAATCATCTTTATTAATTGTTTCTTCATATTTTTTTAAATTATTTTTACAAATAGTTAATACTAAATTAATATCTTCTTCTAAAGCTTCTGGTAAGATATCTTTAATATAAGTAACTACTAAATAATCATTAATATAAGTTTTAAAACTCAAAACATTACCTCCTTTAAAATAAAAAAACCCAAAACTTGCAAGGAGCAAATTCTGCGGTACCATCCTTTATATTACTTATTTAATTTTTAACGGAATTACCCGGAGAGGATTAGTCTCACTTATAAAAGGAGTAATTTATAAAACTATTTATTAACTTACACCAAACGTTAACTCTCTATAAAAATCATTTTATAAATCATGTCTTTTATATCGATTTATAGTTAAAGTATAACATATTCTGAAAATATTTACAATGTTATATTAAAACGTTTTCGCCACTTTCACAATGTTTATAAAATTCTTTTAAACCAATATGAAATTTAGGTTTTTTATATTTATAAACACATAAATAATCATTATCCATAAATTTAATATTATTATATTTAATAAATTTAAGACGAATATCTTTTAATAAATCATATAAGGACATATATTCATGAACACCTTTATCATTAGCCCAAGAACTTTCAAACCAATAAAATTTTTCGTTTTCTTCATAAACAACAAAGGTATGGGTATATATTCTTTTAGATTCATAATATATCATAAAATAAGTATTAAATTTTAAACCTAAGTTCTTAAAATAAGTTCTTTCAACCTCAACAAGGTCAAAACTAGTGCCAACTTTATTATTTAGAGTTTCTTCAGGATTAGATAAAACATATTTTTTTTTAAAACCTTTATCTATATTTTTATAAATATTTTTATCAATATCCATCCATCCAGTTTCAATATCTTGTAATTTTTCTAAAATATCTAACACATTATTAACTTGTTCCATGTACTCCACCTAACGAGTATTATATCAAAAAAAGTGCGTCTCGGCAATTATAAATTTTTAAAACATATTATCAACATTTTGGGGGACTTCATCCGCGATTACTTTTTCGATTATTTTATTTTTAAATTCAGGGTTTACTTTTTTGCCAGTCATTTTACTTAAAGTATCAATTACCTCACTTAAAGTTTCTTTATTTTTCATGTTTCCTTTCTGTAATTTTTCCGCTAAAGATATAATTGTATTTTTATCAACTTTAGTTTTCTTTTCTACTTTATTAAAAAATTTATCATCTAACATAAAAAACCTCCTACCACATTATATGATAGAAAGTATTTTTGGGTATTTATTTATAATAATCATAAAATATTTCATCAGGTTTTTTATTAAATACTTTAGCTATTTTTAAGGCTAAATCATAATAAAGACGACGATTACCATTTTCTATTTGCCAATAATAGGCTTTACAAATACCTAAGGCTTTAGCAACCGCATCATAAGACATATTGTTTTCTTTGCGTAAATTTTGAAGTTTAAAATTTACATTTGTACTACTTTTTACCATAACTCCTCCACTAGATATATAATATACCAAAATTTTTATAATGTCAATTTTTGTATAGTTATAGCTGGGTAGACATTGGTAGAATTTATCAATAATATTAAGTGTAAGGAGTTAGGAGTATGAATTTAAAAGAGATTATTGGGATTAATTTAAAATATGAACGTTATAAAAGTGGTTTAAGTCAAGAGAAATTTTATTCTAACTTAGGTTTATCTTATAAATATTTAGCTTGTGTAGAACGAGGAGAAGAAAATATTACGACTGATTATATAGATTTATTAGCCAAAAAACTTAATATTACATCGGAAGATTTAATTACTTTTAATAAAGAACACATTATAGTTAAGAAAAGAATTGACGAAAGAGAAAAAGTAGGAAATTAATTTTTCTACTTTTTTAATTTACGAGTATAAGTATCCGCGATTAAAGTACTAATATCATTAAATAAGGCGAAATTTTTATGAATATTTAAAAAGTCTTCCATACTACAATAATAACCATTAGGAAATAAAATTAAATTATTAATGATTGTATACCCCTCCCTTTTAAATGTTGGTTCTGCATTTAAATTTAATAATTTAAAATATGATGTAGTATCTTTAAAATTAGTTCCATCAAAATAAGTAAATTCTTGAATACTTAAATCGGGTTTTAAATAAAAGCATTCGGGTTTATCATGATTTTGCGTAATTTTAATTAAAGATAAAGGATTACTAGTAAGAGAAAATGAGGAAACACTACGAAAGCCTTTAAAAGTTTCAGGTTCATAATCTTTTAATGTGCCATCTAAAGATAAATATTGAAAATCTTTTGTAAGCCAGGAAACAGAGCCATTTTTTCCGACCATGGCTAAACCAAAATCATTAAAATTACTAGCAATATCAAAGCGCATAGGTAAAATAGTTCCATCTAAACTTAAAAAAGCATATTCATGATTTGCGGTTTCTACCACTTTATAACCATTAACAAAATCTTTAGTACTATTAATAATATCTTGGCTCATTTGCGTAAAATGCTTTTTAAAAGTCGATGGTATTTCTAAAGTTTCGGTAGTTTCTTCCCCGTCATTAATTATATATTTAAAAATAAATTTACCATCCTTATAGTAATGATAGCCATTACAAGAAATATTTTTAATTTTTATTAAGTCCATATTAATTCCTCCTTACTTAATGAAAATCACGAAATTTGCAAAAAAAGACCCCTATGTTTTTAGAGTCTTTCACTTCGATTTTTAAATTGTAAAATAATTGGGGTTCCAGTTAAATCAAAACTAGCCCTTATTTTATTTTCTAAATAACGTTCATAACTAAAATGTACTAAGCTTTTATTATTAACTTGAAAAGTAAATTTAGGGGGAACAATAGAGGTCTCACTTACAAAATAAATTTTAAGTCTTTTACCTTTAAAACTTGGAGGGGCATTTAAGCTTACAGCATCAATTATAACATTATTTAATAAACTAGTGGGTATTTCTTTATGATTATTTTCATATGCACTAATTATTTCTGGCATTAAAGTATGAATTCTTTTTTTAGCTTTGGCTGATAAGAAAACAATTTTTAAATAATCAGCAAATTGAAATTCATTAGCTATTTTTCTTTTCCATTCTTTAATAGCTAGAGATGGATTATTTACTGTATCCCATTTATTAACGACTAAAACAATACCTTTACCGGCATTTATAGCATATCCTAAAATATGTTTATCGTGTTCAATTATACCTTCTTCAGCACTGATTACGACTACACATACATCCGCGTCATCAATAGCTTTCATACTACGTAAATAACTATATTTTTCGATATTTTCATAAATACGACCTTTTTTACGCATACCGGCGGTATCAATTACAATATATTCTTTTTGAGCATAAGTAAATTTAGTATCGATGGAATCTCTAGTAGTACCAGCCTTTGAAGAAACAATAACTCTTTCTTCATTTAATAAGGCATTAATTAAGCTACTTTTACCAACATTAGGACGACCGATAATACAAAATTTGGGTATATGATTAGCAGTTTCAGAATTTTCTTTTATATCTTTAGTAATAGCTTCCAATACAGCAGTAAAACCTAAATTATGTTCCCCAGATACGGCGATTAAATTAGGAAAACCTAGTTCGTAAAATTCATAAATATTAGCTTCGCGGTTAGGATTATCTATTTTATTAACTAAAACGATTACATCTTTATGAGCTTTAATAAGCATATCGCGAATAAAATAATCACTATGGTCTAAACCATTTTTGCCATCAACTACAAATAAAATTAAATCAGCTTCATCAATGGCTAACTCAGCTTGCATTTTAATTTCGGTATTAAAATCATTAGTTTCCGTCGTTATTCCACCGGTATCAATTAAAGAAAAACTTTTATTTTGATATGTTGCAGTTCCATAAATACGGTCACGAGTAATACCTGGTTCATCCATAATAATAGCTCTTTTTTCTTTAATTAACTTATTAAAAATAGTTGATTTGCCAACATTGGGCTTACCAATTAAACATACACATTTTTTCATATCCAGTCCTCCTTTTCTAGTTTTATATTTTAGCATAAATTATTATTTTTCACAAATATTATTTGTTTCAATATATATTTCTACTTTTCCATTAACTAAATAAATTATAATAGGAGTATCATTCATACTAGTATTATTAAGGGGATTAATAACATCTTGAGCTTGAGCAGGTTGTAAAAAATTATTTTTAACTAAAGTTTCAAGGGGAATAGTAACACTTTTATAGCCTTTATAATAAGTATTACTGGCTTCTAATTCTTTACTTATGGTTTGGCTATAATCTTGAGCAGCACTTTTGATTACGGCAATTTTAGCACAATATAAATTTTCTTTACTATTCTTAGTTAATTTTAAAACACTATTTACAGCCATAGTAGTAATTAGACTTAGAATTAAAATAACACATAAAACTTCAATTAAAGTAAAACCTTTTTTCATTATTTCACTTCCTCTATATAGGGAATTAAATTAATTCCTTGTTCACAATGAGTAAAAAAATCTGTAACATTTATATGCTTCTTAGGTTTAGAGTATTCATATAAAGCTAATTTAGAAATATTACATTTATTTTTAAGCATAGATTTAACAAATTTATTTTTAACATCTGTTAATAATTTTTCTAAAGTATCATAAGTATGAATACCAGCATATTCTTCCCAAGAATGTTCAAACCAATAATAAAGGTTAGCTTTTTTAAAAGTTAAAAAAGTATGAGTTGGACATTCATGAGAGTTATAAACAATAAAATAAGTCTTTAAGTCCCAATTATTATGCTGCAGATAATATCTTTCTAATTCGACCTGCTCCCAACAAATGCCTATTTTACTTTTAATTAATTCCTTAGGAGTTTGAAATAAAAAATCATTAAAAAAATTAGTATTAGTATTTCCTCTTATTTCTTTATTTTTAGAAACCCAACCATAGGAAATATTATTCATTAAAGTTTCTATTTCTTCTAAAGAATAATAATTCCATAAACTTAAAGCCCCAGTGGCAGGGATAGGTTTAGAATATTTTTTTATATCGGTTAAATACCAGGCATATTGAGCTTTATTACTTATTTTATTATAAACTAAATTATTCTTCTTAAATAATTCTTCTCTTAATTCAGGAGTTAATTTAAGACAATCTGTAAGAGTAGCTTCACCAATAATAAAACCCGGTTGATAATTTAAATTTAAAAATTGAAATTCTAAAATAGCAGGACTTTTTTTAAGGCTAGCATGAATAAGAATTTTACCACGATAGTTAGTTTTAAAGCTCCGAAATTCATATTCTTTATAACCATTTATTATTAAACTAGCCCAGGGTTCTTTAATTGATAGAGCTTTCATAATACCACCTATTTTATTATATAATGAATAATAAAAAAAAGCAAAGTTTTTACTTGCTATGGGAAGATAGTTTTTGTAAATAAGCTAAGCCTTTTTGAGCTTGTTCTTGTTCATCGCAATGCTTTATTTTATAATATTTATTATTCATTAAAAAGTTAGAACCGGTTTGATGGAAATCAAATGGAACATTATATTTTAAAGTGTCAAAATATATTTGTTTAACCCAATTAAAATCACAAACGCGAGCATTAGAATATGATTCCCCACCAACTGAGACAAGAGCAATTTGACCGGTTTTTAAATAGGGTTTTAAATCAACATATTCTAGGATGGGTGAAACAAATATATATTTTTTCTTAGCCGGAATATTTAAAAGAATGGGAGCTCTTAAAGAAGCCATTTTATTATTTTCACAGGTTACAGCAATAATAACATTATCATAACCGGCACCCCAGTCGGGAGGAATACATTCCATAAAACGAGCAATTCTTTTAGTACATATAAGAAAAGTTACATCGGGACGAGCTTTAATGATTTGCCAGGCTTCGTCTCGCCAGGGAGCCGCTTCTTCAATAAAAAAATCACTAGTAAAACAAGTGGCTACGACCGAACCACTTGGTATTTTATATTCTTTAGTTCTAGTTTTTTTTAGGGGTAAATTAAAATTAGTACGAGATTTAGTTACAATATTAGAGTCTTTTTGATGTTGCTTGTCTAAAAAATAAACATAACAATTAAGGCAGCCAGGACTACATTTATGGCAACCATGCCAGGGAGACCACATAGGCATAATAAGCCCTTCTTTCTTTTTTAATTATAACACTTTAATTATGAGAAATAAAGGTTTTAACCCATGACTTGGCCACCATTATTATGAATAACTTGACCTGTTACATAGCTAGAGTCATCACTAGCTAAGAAAACAAAAGTTGGGGCTAATTCATAAGGCATTGCCATTCTGCGCATAGCCGCATCGGCACCTAAAGAAGGAATTTTTTCTTTAGTCCAACAAGCTGGTTGAAGAGGAGTCCAAAAATAACCTGGGGCTATGGCATTAACTCTTATTCCTTTTTCAGCTAAATTGCGAGCTAAAGCTCTGGTAAAACCAACAATAGCTCCTTTAGTAGTAACGTAATCTATTAATTGAGGCTCACCATAAAAAGCCGTTACGCTAGTTAAATTAATTATGGAACTACCCTCTTTTAAATGGGGTAATACCTGTTTAGTTAAATAAAATAAAGCATAGACATTCACTTTCATTGTATAGTCAAATTGTTTTTCCGAAATATCTTCTAAAGAGTCTTGTTCATATTGAACACCAGCATTATTAACTAAGATATCGATTTTACCAAAATGGGTGATGGTTTCTTTAACTATTTTAGTACTAAATTCCGGGTTAGTTAAATCGCCACAAATAAGTAGACACTCACCACCTAGTTTTTCTAAATATTCTTTAGTATCTAAGGCATCATGGTGTTCATTTAAATAAGGAATTACTACTTTAGCCCCTTCTTTTACAAAGGCGACGGCACAGGCTCTTCCCAGACCAGAATCCCCGCCAGTAATAATAGCAACTTTATCTTTTAATTTACCACTACCTTTATAATTGGGATTATCAAATATAGGAAGAGGTTTCATTAAATATTCTTTACCAGGTTGAAGAGCTTGTTCTTGAGCAGGAGCTAAAATATGATATTTAGTAGTTTTAAACCCAATATCACCATAATAATTATAATAATCAGAACCAAATTTATAATCATAATTCATAAATATTCACCTAATTTATTGTATGTAAAATTAAATTAGGTGTTAAACTATAAATCAAAAAATTTAATAGAAAAAAATACCCTACTTTAGAAAAAGTAAGGTTTTAAACTAAATATTAAAATTTAGTAATAAGCTTTGGTGCAAGAAAAGAGACTTGAACTCTCACGAATATAAATTCACTACCACCTCAAAGTAGCGCGTCTACCATTCCGCCATTCTTGCTTGTATTTTTATTATAAGTTTAATAAAAAAATTAGTCAACATTAAAAGAATGTTAAGTTTAAATTAGTAAGGATTTTGCAAATTTTTTTTGAGAGTTTCGGAATGGTGAATGAGTTGATTATATGAAAATGGCTTAAATAATAGTAAATGTTAAGAATAAAAATAAAGATGCTAGGAATTTGTCTTAACATCTATTTTAACATAAAGTAGATACTAGGATACTCCCTAGCCTACCTATATTTATTATAATATATTTCTATTAAATTACAATGAAGAATATGTTAAATACCGGCGGTAATATTTTTAAAATTTCTTTTTAGAAAATCACAAAAATCAGCTTTAACTAAATCTTCTTTAATAATTAAGGGTATTTCTTTAATGATATTACTTTCATTATCAATAATTTCCGCAGTACCTACTTGGGTATTCTTTTTTAAAGGGGCAACTATTTTATTTGCTTTAATATTAAAACTATAATTATTAGCTTTTTGAGTAATACTTAAAAGCTCGGTTGCGTCCTCTTGTAAATATACTTTAACTTTAGAAAGTTTACCATTTTCTACATTTATTTCTCCTAAAGGAGTATTTTTAGAATATATAACATTATTTTTAAAAGAATTAAAACCATAGGTTAACAAAGTGG
The DNA here is from genome assembly GCA_947628145.1 of uncultured Bacilli bacterium. Lineage (GTDB taxonomy): Bacteria > Bacillota_I > Bacilli_A > RF39 > UBA660 > Caccenecus. The sequence continues at coordinate 8,866 of CANQYU010000020.1, forward strand.
CAGTATCTTTACTACGAGCATCAGCACTTGGAGCTTTCATAACAACACTAATTAACCGAAAATTATTTTTTTTAGCGGTCGCGGTTAAACAATAGCCAGCGTCAGTAGTATACCCAGTTTTTAGGCCATCAACGCCATCATAAAAGCGAACTAAGCGATTAGTATTGACAAGCCATACTTGAGAGCCATCAGGTTTAGTTAAATAATCCTCATAAATTGAGGTAAATCTTAAAATATCTTCATATTTTAATAATTCTTGAGCAATACGAGCCATATCTTGAGCAGTTGAATAATGATTTTCATTATCTAAGCCATGAGGATTAGCAAAATGCGTATTTTTAAGGCCTAATTCTTTGGCTTTAGCATTCATTTCAGTGACAAAGGCTTCTTCACTGCCACTAATTTTTTCAGCCATGGCAACAACCGCATCATTAGCACTAGACACCGCAATACATTTTAATAAGTCTTCAACTTTATATACTTCTCCGGCTTGTAAAAAGACTTGAGAACCACCCATACCACTAGCATTTTCACTAATTAATACTTTAGTATCATATTTAATATTACCATTAGCTATTTGTTCCATAATAAGAAGCATACTCATAATTTTAGTCATACTAGCCATAGGTAATTTTTCATTTTCATTTTTAGCATATAAAACTTTACCACTAGCATTATCAATTAAAATAGCACTACTACTATCTAAATTAAAAGAAGCAAGAGCTTGAACAGGAATGATAGGTACAAAAAAAGTACATATTAAGATTAAAATTAAAAACTTCTTCAATTTAACACCTCTTAATAAAATGTACGTTTAAAAAGGTTTTTTATGACAATAACTAAATTAATATTTAACTGATACGATAATGACCGACAACATTGGATTTTGTTAAAATGTCTTCTTCATAATTTTTTTGATTTACCCGAGCATGATGGAAAACAAAAGGAATACCTTTTTTATTTCTATGATTAGATATTATGCCAATATGATTTTTAAAAACGACGATGTCCCCACCTTGCCATTCTTCAATAGCATTAATATCAGTAGTTAAAGAAATAGCATTATTTTCAAAATAAACTTTTAAATTATTTACCCGACGAAAATCAATGTTTTTATCAACAACATCAATATTATATTTATTTCTATTATTTAAGATATCCGAATTTACTAATTCCCTTAAATCATAACCCGCGCCTAAAAGACCAAAAGCAACAACATCGGTACATACTCCATATTGATTATCAGGATAGCCAGTCGCATAATATTGGCTTTGATAAATAGGTTTGGTTTTTAAATAAGCTTTTACACTTTCTATAATGTCGGTAGAGTCATCTATACCATCTCTATCTTTATCAACACGAGATATATAAGTTTTAATATTAAAATCGGCGTCGGTATATTTTTTATGAGGAATAATATTTAAAGCATAAAGAAGATTAAAAATAAAAATAGTAATAACTACTAAACTTAATAATATTATAAATTTACTTTTTTTCATGTTTAACTCCACATAAATATTTTATTAATTAAAAATATTAAAATAATATTAACTATAATTATAGATATTATATAAATTAAACGATTTTCTTTTTTTATTTGCTTCATTAGTTTTTTACTATATATACAATCTATAATTAAAAATATACTAAATATAACTAATCTTAAATCATTAGCGTTAAAAGGAATATTTAATATGTTTTTTTGAGTTAAAGGAACACATCCACATCCCAATATTTTTAAAAATATATATTGATTTAATATTTCATAGATAGGAGTTATAAATAATAAAATTAAGTATGGTAAAGCTAAAAGAGCTTTTTTAGTTTTGAAATAACAAATTAGCCAGATTAAAAATATAACAATAATAGGAATAAAAATATAAAACATAATTACCTCTTTAATTTAAATATTTATTTAAATTTTCACAATATAAAGATAATTTATGATTATTGTTTTTAAAAGTTATAACATTAATATTATTTTTATAGGTAATTTCTTTTATTTCAGCTAGAGCTAAATTAAAAACTACCTCATTATTAGGGGGAATATAAGCAACTCGAGATTTTAAAAAAGCATTATATTCTAGCTCTTGATTTACATCTTTAAATAAAACTAATCGGTCAGTAGTTAGAAATAAAGTTAATGTAAAATGGTTATCGTCGGCAATAACATTGATGTCGTTTTCAATTGCAAGTAATTCTTCATTTTCTTGTAATTTAAAATTTTTCATAAAAAACTCCTTTTATTTTCTAGATTATAACATGAATAAATAGGTTATTCAATGCCTTTAAAAGTTGGCAATTTTAAAGTTAATTTTGAATTAAGATTGGTTCACTTGTTATTAAATCGTAATTTATTAAATCCTTACCATCTAAATTTTCTTTATGCATATTAACCCCGATAATACGACTATTTTCATAAGTTTTATAGTAATATATGCCTTTATTCATATTACAGCAAGAACTATAAATAGTTATTTCATACTCCCCTTTTCCCATGTGAACACATCCCCTTTGTTGTTCAACAGAACTTAAAATATGAAAAAATTGATTTACACTTTCATTTTCAGAAGAACAAGAAATCGAATTCATTTTCGTGAATGTTGCTTTAACAAAACGAGATGCCGAAGATAAATCTCCAGGTAAACCTAAGGCTCCCATGCCGCGGCTATATGGTTCTAAATTTACTTTAGAAGAAAAATTATTAACAGGTGGTTCAATTGATAAACTCATATAATTAGTTAAATTAAGCATATGATAGTCAAATGAAGGCTCATTAGTTAATACGCCAACAGGATTATCATAGATTTTTAACCCATCTTTTACACTTTCAACGGTTATAGAACCTTCTTTTGAGGCAATGAGCCAATGAAGGGGCGATGCTGGTAATTCTTCACTAAAATTAATTTGAGTAATATTGATATTAGCTAAAAGATTTTTAACCTCTTTAAGGGTCGCACATTGAGATAATATCCAAGGGATAAATTCAAAAGGAGCAATATTATCTTTACCTTTCTTTTCTTCATGATAATAAGCATTAACGGGAAAATTTAAACCAGCCATGCCTAACCCTTTTTCATTTATAGCATCATAATATAAAGGTTCACCATTAGCTACATAAGCCATACCAATAAGAGCATAATGTTTATTTATAGCATTTACTTTGCGAAATTTAAAAGGATAGTTGCGAGGAGTTATTGTAACTGTCTCTTTATAAGAATATTCTAAATCTAAATTTCGACCAAAATAATGATTTTTAGTATTGTAAGTTATTGCTGTACACATATATATTCCTCCATTCGGGTTATACTATTTTGATAATATTATTATATCATAGTTAGAGAAATTAACAAAGGATTTGTAATATAAATAAAAAGGATTTTATTGTTTAAAAATTAAATTCTATTTATTAAAAATATATAAATTAAACCTATGGTATGTGTAATTAAAATGGAAAACTATGCTATAATTGGCATGAATGAGAGGAAGATTTATATGGACCAAGAAAAAATAGGTAAATTTATTGCTAAATTAAGAAAGGAAAAAGGTTTAACTCAAGAAGATTTGGCAGAAAAACTTAAAGTTAGTACTAATGCGGTTAGTAAATGGGAAAGAGGAATATGTTTAATGGATATGTCGCTTCTTGTTCCTTTAAGTGAAATATTTAAAGTTCAAGTATTGGATATTTTAAGTGGTGAAATAGTAAGTCAAAATGAAAAAGAAAAAGCAACTAAACTTTTAGAGGAAACTGTCGATTATTCTTCAAAAGAAATTAAAAGATTTAAAAGAAAAATACCTTTATTTATAATTATTATAGTTATACTTTTAGGTTTATCACTAGGCACGGTAATTTATTTTAATTTTATTCATAAAAATGAACCAATAAAATTAATGAATGGCGAAACACTTCTGTCTTTAAAAATTGAGAATAAGATAAATTCAAAAATAAAACCAAATAGTAAAGTTAATATTTATGTTTCCGAACAAAATAGTACAAAGAAATTATTAGAAAATGTAAGAGTTTTTAAAATTGAAGATAAAGAAAACATGATAGTTATAATTGCTGAAAATGATTATTTCCATGATTTATCACTTTTATATTTAACAGGTAAAGTTGATTTTTTAGTCGAAGAAGCTAATTCTAATATGGCTGAAAGTAAAATAAATAAAGATTTACTTAATAATTTACTTAATAAATATATAATACCGATAAATGACTCTTCAACATCTATTCAGGAATAAGGAATATAAAAAAATGACCAGTTCTTTGGCCATTTTTGTTTATTTAAAGATTATTTTTAACTGTATATAACATTACCAATTTAAATCTTACTTTAATTTTTTTGCTTTTTTAATTATTTAAAAAGTTAATTGTTTCTTTTAAGGCTTCTTTCATACATTCATCATTATGAAATCCGTGGTCACCATTTTTTATAATTATTAATTTACTATTAGGGCTTTTTTTACTAATTATAATTGATGAATTAACATCAACAAAAGAATCTTTATTTCCATGAATAAATATTTTTTCAACATTCCAATGTTTTAAATTTTTAAAAGCATTAAATAGTTTTTCATCTTTAAAATATTCATAACTAAGTTTATTTTTCTTTTCAATTTCATAGTAACCCTGTTTTTTAGCAATTTTTTCTTTTTTAGATGGAATAAGCCTTTTTTATAATTTAAAGCTCCATACCATAAAACTAATTTTTTTATATTAAATTTATTATAGTCAACTAAGGATATAATTCTTGCCCCTAAACTACATCCTATTAAAATAAAGTTTTCAAAATTATATTTTTCTTTTAACATACTTAAGGTAGCATGAAGATTGGATAACATATTAGTTATGGTATAATCTTTATAATCTCCACTAGATTCACCACAAGCTATAAAATCAAAGCGAAAGTTATTTATACCATTCTCATTTAGTTTTTCGGCGATTTTAGTCGTGGGCCTCGAGTTTTTACTACTATATCTAGCATGACAAATAACAGCAATAGTTTTATTATCACTGTTATTTATATTTAATAGTCCTTTTAAGGTTATATTATTATCTTTATAAGTTATTTCTTTTTCCATAGTCACTAATTAATATTAAAAAAATTATCAATAGCTATGACGCCATCATAATAATTATTCATTATCTCTAGACATAAAGCCATTTTTTCTTGATTTATTTCATTATTATTTTTATATTTAGTTAATATATCATTAAATAAAGCATCATAATAAAAAGTGATTGAATTATATTTTGATGCGACTAATAAATCTACTAATTCTTTTACTTTATCTATTATATCTGGTTCTATATTAGCAATTAAATAATCATTAATATTTACTTTTTTACCATCAACAGTTATTTCATTATTTAAAATAGAAGATAATTTCTTTTGAATTGGAAGTTGATTATTTTTAATATCGTTCATTAAATATTCTTTATATTGCATAGTTTTTTCTACAGCATATTTAGATATTTCTTTTTGTTTATTTTCTAGAGTTTTAGGAATTAACTTACCAATTACAAAATCTTTTTTATTAGTTTCGTTAAATTCTATTATTTGGTTATTACTTGGATTAATTAATACCCAATATTCTGGTTTAATATTACTGTCTTTATCCCAAACATTATCATTATTTTTAGTAAGTAATACTCCAATAAATAGTTTATCATCTACTTTTCTTAACATGGGATATAGAGGCGTATATTCTTCTAGTCCTTTTTTTATTTTTTCATTATTTACTATTTCTAAATAATCATCAAGTTTTAAGTTATTCATAATATCTCTCCTTTACTTTACATCTAGCACTATATAAATAATATTTAATATTACTTTCACTAGTTTTTAACTTAATACTTATTTCTTTTATTGAAAGGTCACTACAATAATAAAGTTTAAATGATAAAAATTCTTTTTCAGTTAAGCCTATATTAGGTAAATTATTAATTATATCGTTATATATTATTTTATCTAAATATTGTTCATTATAACTAATATTAATGTCATCTAAAGGAATATGAACTTTTTCATTAAGATAATTTTTAGCTTTTAAATACCATATATTATGAGCAAGCTTCCAGATTAAATTATCTAATTTTTCGATGGGAATATTTTTATTAAAATACTCAAAAATAGCTAAAAATATATTATTTGTTAAATCTTCAGCATCTTCTTTATTATTGGTCTTTTTTAGAGCCCAAGAATATATTTGCTCAAAGTATTTATCATAAACTGCATTCATTTATAATCACCTTTCATAAATATAGTGTAAATTTTTAAAATTTGGTTAGTAAAATTTTGAGAATTATCTATGAAAGCTTTGGTTTTCTTCAATAATCGGAATGTTATTAGCCATTCTTAACCAATTTTTAAAGGATTCTGCAAATCTTTCTTCAGAGTATAATCCTCTAACTATTGATTTAGCATGTTTATAAGTAACATAGTTAGATATTTCATTTTCTAAAGTCTGAGAATTAATTAAAACTCCAGCAGCTTGCATATTAATTGAAGCTAAAGACATAATATTATCATATACTTCTTTGGCTTGTTCATTAAAAGCATAATTATAATCCGTTTCGGTAATTTCTTTTAGATTTGGAGAGCTGGAAGACCTTTCATATCTAGTAGCGGCCACCCAAGTATAGGCAAATTTTACTTTATCTACAAAACTTTTCGCTTCATAAATAATATTAGTTCTTTTATCCATAACTATAAATTCTCCATTTTGAGCTTTAATAAGATTATACTTTTTAAATAACTCTTCTATTTCTTCAAAAGAATAACTTTTAATCTTTAGATTTGAATCTATATTTTTATTTTGTTCAATTTTTAAACTAGGAGTTTTTTTATTGATTGTTACATGATAATCTTTAAGCATTTCATCTAAATTATTATAATAACCAGCTCTTTGAATTATGCCTTCAATAAACTCTTTCCCAGACATTGTCTTTCCATTTGTACCTAGAGTTACTATGGCATCTAATGGTACTAAAGCCCAAACTTTATTTATTTTTAAATATTCATCTATTGTTAATTCAGTTCCGTTTGGTAACATAACAATTTCATTTAATACTTTTGGCTCAAATATATCTACTTTTTTAGTTAATCTTACTCGATTTTGAATTCGTCTTTTAGCTTCGACGCTAAAACACATATTATCAGGAATTAATCCGGTATTTTTAATATTTTCTTTAAAAGCATTTAATACTTTTAGTTTAAAATTATAATCGTGTTGTATAAGTATTTCACAGGCAATTCTTTTTTTAATATTATCTTCTAAATTAATGCCAAGTTGTTTTGTCTCTTCTAATCTTTTTTGATACATTTCATAAATAGCATCTGTTATTTCACTATGATGGTAATATTCGTCAGTAAGGCCTTTTATAGCATCAACAAAAGCATCGCATACTATTTGAGTATATGATTTATTTTTGTTTTTTTCTGATTCTTTTTCTCCTTTATTTTGATTTAGAAGCTCACTTGCATAACCAATTTGAGCTGTAACTTTGCCTGTAATAATTGATGGTGAACTGCAGTTTTGCATTAAATCCGGTCTTCTTTTTGCTATATTATCTAACACTATTAAAGTCTTTTCTAATAATTGGGTAGATGTATATATGACTACTTTATCAGGTCTATTTTCATCATAAACATCTACTTTAAAATAGAAAGGAATATTATTGCGTTTAAATTCATTATATAATTCGTTAGCAAAATCCATTTTATCATTATTTGATATACTTATATAAAGTCTATGAATTTGTTCATCATTGTGGATTCGTTCTCCTCCAAGTAAATTCCATGATTTAAATGTCATCCATCCAGTTTGGACCCCTAAAGGATTTTCTAAGCCATTATGTGTAGCGGGATTAAAAGGTCTTCCGGCTTTTATAAAATCTTGATTGACTTCAGATATAAGTTTTCTTTCATCTTTTTTTACTTTTTCCACATTAACTATAGTTTTTTGTAACTTATTAATTTGATTGTATAATTCCTCTTTATAATTTGAATTTTGGAGAGGAATAGAAAAATATTTTTTTAATAATTGATTTAATAATTCATCATTTATGGGTAATTTAACTTTATCATAAAATTCTTCTAATTTAATCATTATTGCAATTCTCCTTTAATTATGTTCTAATCTTTATTATTTTAATTATATCATACTTTTATATTTATAAAATTTAAAATCGTTTATAGCTAAAAAAATATGTAAAACTTATATACATCTAAATTGAACTAAGTAAATATAATAATTTGGATTATAAATTAGCAACGAAAAAAGCCTTTATTTTCAAGGCTTTTTGTATTCTTTAATGGTGCCCTAAAGAAAGGAGTACGACAACTTCTATTTATATTTTTTTGTCAAAGAATAAATTCTTTTCAAAACAGTGGCATTATCATAATTATCATATCTTGGTGCTTTTTCAATTTCTGGAATTTGAAATAAATCCCAGAATTCTAATTTAAAGTGATAAGTAGCAATTCCTTCTGGTGTATTAATTCCAGCAATAAAGTCTCCATTAAACATTGGGTCATTTTCTTCATCAAAATGTTTTTTTGATTTCCAAGATATATTAGGATTACTATTACATAAAACACAAAATAAAATTAATCTATTTTTATATAATTCTTCAAACGTATGATGTCCATCACTTATTTGTTTTACTGAAATATTGCCATTTATTTTTTCGATTTGTATTAAATTATTTAATTCTTTTATATTCATAATTTACCTTCTTTTTACTTTATTTATATTCTCTTTGACAATACACAAGTGTGTTTTCTTAATTGACAAACAATTAATTTAAATTTATAGCTTATTATAACATCTTTTCAAATATATTAAAACTCGAACTATAAAAGTCCGAGTTTGGTATTCATCTGGTGGCTCCAGCGGGAATTGAACCAGCGACACAAGGATTTTCAGTCCTCTGCTCTACCGACTGAGCTATGGAGCCAAAAAATGGCGGTTCGTACGGGATTCGAACCCGTGGTCTTCTGCGTGACAGGCAGACGTCATAGGCCTCTAGACTAACGAACCATTTGGTTGCGGGAGAAGGATTTGAACCAACGACCTTCGGGTTATGAGCCCGACGAGCTACCAGACTGCTCCATCCCGCGATGTA
>CANQYU010000021.1 GCA_947628145.1 uncultured Bacilli bacterium
AAACAATTAAAACAATTAAAAGCACAACCTTGCATAAATATTGATACTCTAACCCCCGGACCATTAGAAATATCCATTTTTCTAACTTTATTATATCTCATAATTATATTTCTTCAGCATCTTTATTATCTATATGCATAACTCTTTCTTTAATTTCTTGGGTTCTTCCTTTATTCCAGAAATTAGAACCAATATAACCACAAGTTCTTCTTGCTACATTCATTTTATCATGGTCTCTATTTCCACAGTTAGGGCAATACCATTCCATATTATCGTCAATTAATATTTCGCCAGTATATCCACATTCATGACAATAATCAAGTTTAGTATTTAATTCGGCATACATAATATTATCATAAATAAATTTAATAACCTCTATAACAGCTTCTAGATTATTACTTAAATTAGGAGTTTCAATATAAGATATAGCTCCTCCTGGACTTAAAGCTTGAAATTCACTTTCTAGTTTTAATTTAGTAAAAGCATCGATTTCTTCAAATACAGGTACATGATATGAATTAGTGATGTAATCTCTATCTGTTATTCCTTTAATAACTCCAAATCTTTCTCTTAAACATTTTGCAAATTTATAAGTTGTAGATTCAATTGGGGTTCCATAAACACTATAATCAATATTTTCAGCTTCTTTCCAAGTTTTACAAGCTTCATTAAGCTTTCTCATTACTTGTAAACCAAACTCTTTCCCTATGCCATTATCGGTATGAGAATGGTCAGTCATAAACTTAACACATTCATAAAGTCCGGCATATCCTAAAGAAATAGTCGAATATCCATTATGTAATAAATCATGAATAGATTCGCCCTTTTTAAGTCTAGCTAAAGCTCCATATTGCCATAAAATTGGCGCTACATCACTGGTTGCTTTAGATAATCTTTTATGTCTAATTTGTAAAGCTTTATGACATAACTCTAATCTTTCGTCAAATATTTTCCAGAATAAATCCATATCTTTATCACTTGATAAAGCAACATCAACTAAGTTAATTGTAACAACTCCTTGATTAAATCTTCCATAATATTTAGGTTTACCATTTTCATCGATATAAGGAGTTAAAAATGAACGACATCCCATACAAGGATAACATTGTCCATTTCCATTTTTATCAACTTTAAGTTGTTTCATAATTTTTTCGGAAATATAATCTGGCACCATTCTTTTAGCTGTACATTCCGCGGCTAGTTCTGTTAAATACCAATACTTACTATTCTCATGAATATTATCTTCTTCTAAAACATATAAAAGTTTTGGAAAAGCTGGAGTTATATAAACTCCTTTTTCATTCTTCATTCCTTCAATTCTTTGTTTTAAAACCTCTTCAATAATCATTGCTAGTTCTTCTTTATATTCTTCAGTTTCGCCTAAATACATACAAACACTTAAAAATGGTGCTTGTCCATTAGTCGTTGTCATTGAATTAATTTGATATTGAAAAGTTTGTACTCCATCTTTAATTTCTTTCGCTAAATCTTCTTTAGCATATTTAATACAATCTTCTTTATTAAATTTTCTTTCTTTATATTTTTCTAAATATCTATTATAACTATCTCTTACAAATGGTGCTAAATGTGTAAGGGTGATTGTACAACCCCCATATTGACTAGAATTAACGGCCGTAATAAGTTGAGTTGCAATCGTCATTGCTGTTAAAAATCTATGTGGTTTTTCAATCATAACCCCATTAATATTTGTTCCATTTTGAAGCATATCTTCTAAATTTATTAAATCACAATTATGTAAAGCATTTTGTGCAAAATAATCGGCATCATGAAAATGAATAATCCCCTCATCATGAGCTTTAACTATATCTTCGGTAAGTAAAAATCTTCTTGTAATATCGGTACTTGTAATACCAGCTAAATAATCTCTTTGGGTTGTTACTACTTTTGCATCTTTATTAGAATTTTCGGTATTCCAATAATCACTTTCTCCATCAATTAATTCTTTAATAGATACATCTGTCGTATTACTTTTTCTAACTAATTCTCTTGTATACCGATAAGTAATATATTTCTTAGCTAATTTATATTTTCCAATAGCCATTAATTTTTCTTCGATAATATCTTGTATATCTTCTACAAGCATTCTTTTCTTACCTAGTTTTTCAATATATTTAATAATATTTTTAATTTGAATACTACTAGCTTGTTCCTCTTCTTCTACCTCAGCATTGGCTTTCATTATTGCTTGTTCGATTTTCTCTGGTGAATAATCCACCATATGTCCATCTCTTTTAATTATTTTCATAACTTTTACTCCCTCCATTTACCATGGCAAAAGTATAGCATATTTAAAAATATATTCAATGTTGCAATTGCAACATTTTACAATTTTTGTTATAATTTTTTTAAGAGGTGTAAAATGCTAAAAATTTTTGATAATATTTCTGCCCCAAATAAAGCCAAATTATTGCGATTATTAGAAACCCATCAGTTTACATTCCAAAATGAGACAAGTATAATGTCAACTATAGAGTCGGATAATATTATTGGCATTATTTCTACGGGCTATGCGGAAATTATTCGAACCGACCATAATGGTAATAAATCAGTAATTGAACAATTAGAAGAGGAAGATATATTTGGAACCGAAATATCTTCTTTAAAAAATCCCGAATATGATATTATAGCTAAAGAAAATAATACCCAAGTTATTATAATTAACTATAATAATATTATTAATTGTAAAGAAAATAATAAAGCTTTTTATAATGAATTTATTAAAAACTTACTCCAATTATTTACGATTAAAATCAAAGAGAAAAATGAGCGTTTAAATATAATAACGAAAAAAACTATTCGTGATAAAATACTAGAATATTTTAGTATTGAATTTAAAAAACATGGCTCCAACTATATTTATTTACCATCTACTTTTACTGCTCTCGCCGATTTTTTAGCTATCGATAGAAGCGCTATGACAAGAGAACTTAAAAATTTAAAAGACGAAGGTTTAATTGCTATTAAAGGTAAAAGAATAACTCTTCTTTATAATAATAATTGGTTTTAAATCTAAGCAGTAATAGGAATATAATTAATCAATTTGAATATACTATATATGTCAACTATATATTTGACAAATCTATAAATATATGATATATTTTAATTACTCATCTAACTAGTTTTAGAAGGAGCATCAGATTAAGGATTGATTTTAATCAATCCTTTTTCCGTGTTTTATTTATATCTATTATACTCTTTTAAAATATCCATTCTTCTATCATTTCTATCAACTATATAAGCTGATACTAATTGATAATATTTAGGGCGTTTTTCTAAAATTACTATGTAATCATCTTCCTCAAAATAAAATTTAATCCTATCTATTTTATTTTTGTATGGCGCTGTCCATACTTTTATTTTGGAACAATTATTTAAACAATTATTACATTTACTATATTCAGTTATCATTTTTGCTATATAAGGAATATATTTAACTCTTTCTTCTTTATACATTCTTATACCTAATTTTTTATCTAATTCAGATATTATATGAAAATATCCTTGAACTTTATTGTCTTGAAAAGGAATTTCCCTAACTTTAACAGGCATATTATTATACAATATATTTGAATCAATCAAACTTTCTTTAAAAATAATATATGCTCTATCATGATAACTTTTAATATCTTCATTCTTTCCTTTTTCTATTTTTTGAAAATCAATTTTATCACAACAATTCATTATTTTTTACTTCTCCAATGAAAAATATTAAACTTTTTACTATTATTTGATGAATAATTAAAGAATGAAACACTAAATTTAGACTCGATATAATTCGTTAGTTCTAATTTTGCTTTACTTGTTGATAAATTTCTTAGTTTATAACTTATTGCTCCTATTACTAAATCTGCTAATTGTATCATTTGAACCTCATCAGAACGAATAGATTGAACTTTATTAACATTATAAATACCATAATGATTTAATATATTTTTTAATTTATCATTTTTCATACTCGAACGAGTATCCTTTATATCTAAAAATATATTATAATTAACTAAACTTTCAGTAATTATATGATTAAAAAGATAATAATACATTTTATAGTACCAATCATCATAACTTTGATGAAATAATTCATGGTCTAAGGACATTTTATCATGTGCAATCCATCCTCTAAACGAAATATTTTCATTATAAAGTAAATCAATTAATTCTTTATACATATCTATTTTTTTAAGAGATACTTTAGTCCATTTAATTTCAGTCGTAGGTTTTAATCCATATTTTTTCTTTATATCTTTAATTTTGTTTGTAATATAATTTTTATCTTTCTTTAAACAATAAACACAGCCTAAAACCATAAACTCAACGTTATCATGTTCTAAATAACAGCTTTCATCCGCATATACATTTATTTCAATTTTTTGTTCCATAATAGCCTCCCTACAAAATTATATCATATTTTTTTATATTTCCATATCTTAGCATCTTAATAGAAAATTATTAGAATAAAATCATTTTCACATGCTATAATCATTTATCTTTTTTAAATAAAAAACTAACATTTCTGTTAGCATTTATCACTATCAAACTAAAAAGTTCGATTAAAATTCTATATGGAGGGGCCTACCAGATTTGAACTGGTGCTCGGGGAGTTGCAGTCCCATGCCTTACCACTTGGCTAAAGCCCCACAATAATATATATTCACCAAAACCAGTAATATTATTGTATTATAATTATTTTCATTTGTCAATAAAATCAAACCATTTTATAACCTAGCTCTTTTTAACTTTAGACTATCAACTTTCCCTATTTTCTCAAAAATATCATAAGGGTCTACTTTATCCAATTCTTCTGCCCACTTTTTCATTAAACTTAAAGTATTCTCATCCCTATTTTGTATCATTTGAATAGCTAAATAATTCCCCACAATATAAGGATAACTATCTATTAATACCCAAGGATTTAAAATAAGAGCATTTAAACATTTATCACAACTTTCCTTAACTTCTTTATCAATATTTCCAAAATCAGGATTAATTTTTAAAATATAAGCCATTTGTTCTGGAGAAAAAAAGTTAACTAGCCGCTTATTAGCTTCTAAAACTCTTTGATACTCCTCTTCATAAGTAATTTCTCCCTTTTTTAAATAAGTTTCTAAATAATTAACTAGACTAATTTCATCCATAATTATCATTTTCGAATTTTCCAACCGTAAAGAATTTATATTCATTAATTCTTCGTCTTTAATTCCTTTAGTTTTTAAAAATAGTAAAGAAAATAATTCATAAAAACAAGAAACAAACTCTCTTAAAGTTAAAGGAATATTTTGCGTTTTTTTCATATAAGATACATAATGAGCAAATTCGTGAACAAAATTAGGAATATCCATCATATTATAATGTAACGTTAAAAAAATATAATTAATTCCCTCTATATTAATTACAAAATCTTCTAATTTTTCTAAATCAATACCTAGTTTTTTCTTAAGTTTATCTTTCACTTCTTTACTTAATTCATTTAAATAAACTATTCTATTTTTATTTAAAGCCTCTAAATAAATATTATACCAACTTAAAGATGGGTCAATTTTTGCTAGTAATTCTTTTATATATATATCTCTATCTTCTTTAGTTAAAGCTGTAATATTAACTTTATTAACATTATGATTTTTTAAACAAATCTCCAACTGATTAGCCATCAGTAATATTAAAGAAGAAACATTATGATATAAAAATGCATCTGTACTATCAATAATAACATCATTAATATTTTCTTTATGAATAAGCCTTTTTACCATTAAATCAAGTAACTCATTTAAAATTTTAAATCGCCATTTATCTAAAGCCCAATTATATATTATCTTTTTATTTTCTTGATTAATATCTAAAAGTATCCCCTTTTCTTCAAAATAACCATCCACTAATTTACTATAATATATATCTTTATTAATATTTACTGAAATATTCTCTTTTTCTAATGTTTCAATATATAATAAATTTCTAAAAGCTTCCCATAATCCCATAAAAAAACACCAACAAGTATTATAGCAAATAATTACTATTTGTAAAGTGTTTATAAATATCTCAATTTCTTCAAATAAAAAAAGAGTTCAAGAAGATAATTGCCCGCCTAAACCTAAACTAAATCTCTTTTTGTTTTACCAATTCTTTAACTAAAAACTATATAAATGTTGTGACAACATCAATACTAAATAAAACCACCAATATTATTGTCACATAGTAAGGTATTTTTTTAACTATTTTATCAATTAAAGGTCTTCCTAAATAATTAATAAATGTCGCGAACACTCCCCATAATAAGGATATTTCTAACGTAATATAAGGTCCATAATTAAAAGTAAAATTAGTATAATCCCAATAAACCACATGAAATATTTTTTCTATTAACATTCCCCCACTATATTCCACTAAAACAAGTATAATCGTAATCATTATATAAAATATTAATATTTCTAACCATTTATTTAATTTAAATTGTCTTAAAAATTTATCTACCCCAATTATTATTAAAATTGCAATTCCATATATAAAAGTCCAAGGTCCTTTAAGTACTCCACTATAAAAAAGTGGTCCTGTGACAATGTTTTCAAAAATAAAACCTAAAAAAGAATAAATAAAAAATATATTTAAATAATCTTTAATCTTAGCCATCATTTTATATACCCATTATAAACTAGTTCCGTATCTTTAACGACGATAAAAGCCTCGGGAGCAATTCTTTTAATATCCATAATTACCTCTTTAGTAAGTCTACTTTTAACATCAACAATAAGTAAATCTTTTTCTTGATTTAAATTATCTTTAAGTTCTATAACCATTACTCCATAATCTTGCTCTCTTAAATAATCAATTAATTTATAGTTATTTCTAGTAGTAACTACCTCAATACTATTCACAATTTTAACCAATTTCCGAGATAAAAAGCCCCCTATTACAGTTCCCGTCATATATCCTAAACTATAACATATAGGAATTAAAATACTATCAACATCCGTATTTAAAGCTTTTCTTACTACCATAAACCAAATAAAAGCTTCTAAAAAAGCTAATATGGGAATAATTAAACTTTTTCTTTTAACCATCATCATCGTTCTAAAAGTAGATATTGATACATCAACAATTCTCGCTAAAAATATTGATAAACAAGTTAAAAACATAATACCACCCTTAGTATTATGCTCCAAACTAATTAATCCATAACTTTTAATATAGCTATTACTAATAAAATAACTACTATAACAAGAATAATTACTATTCCAATCATTTTATTATCTTTTGGTGTTTTATAAATATTATCTTTTTTAACCTTATATTTATCGGATAATAAATTAATGGCATGGTTATTTTTTTCTTCTTCTCTCATATATTCTTGTTGTTTTTTTATTTGCTCATTATTTAACATAGCCCCACAGTTAGGACAAATAAATCCATGACTTGGTAAAGCCTGTCCACATCTAGCACAATACATAAACTCACCTCATTTTTCTTTTTTGAATATTTGAAGCAATAAATAAAGATAATCTATAAGGAGCAAACCTATTCATAAAAAGAGTTATTTTCATTAATAATGTCGGTACAATAAGCATTTTTCCTTTTAAAGTTTTAGCAATAGCGTATTCGGCTACTTTATAAGAATTAGCTTCTCTAATACTAAATGTTCCATGCGCGACTTTGTTAAATTCCGTGGCCACTGGTCCCGGACATAAAGCACTTATTTGCACTTTACTTTTAGCTTGTCTTAATTCTTCATTTATAGCCATAGTAAGTTTTGTCACATAATTTTTAGTCGCATAATAAGTACTTAAACGAGGTCCAGCCATAAATCCGGCACTAGAACAAACATTTAAAATATACCCTTTATTTTTTTTAAGCATATCTTGTAAAAATAATTTAGTTAAAATATGATAAGCTTTAATATTAACATCGACCATTTTTAGTTCGGTTGCTAAATCCGTTTTCCTAAATTCTCCAAATAAACCAAATCCCGCATTATTAATTAAAAAATCAATATTTTCTTCTTTAACCATTTCATATAATTTAAAAACATTTTCTTCTTGACTTAAATCTAATTCTATTACTCTAACTGGAGTTTTTAGTTCTCGACTCAAAGCTTCCAATCTTTCTTTTCTTCTTGCTACAATTATTAAAGAATACCCTTTCCTTGCTAAAACTCTGGCCATATCTCTTCCTAACCCGGAAGAAGCCCCCGTAATTAATGCTTTCATATCTTGCCTCTTTTCTTATACTTTTTTCTCAATTACCTCTAATAAAGCGGGAAGCATTTGTTTCTTTCTCGAAACTAAATTATCAATATATACTCCCTCATATACTTGTTTTAAATTAAAAGCATCTTGAATAATTCCCTCAGATTTTTGATTATATACAACATATGAACCATTTTTATAAACATCCGTAATAAATAATACACTACAAATATAATTACCCATGGTAAGTTCATCTAACTTGGTAATATATTCTTGAATATTTTTTTCGATTTCTTCAATATCTAAAGTCATAATTTGGGAAATACCTAATATTTGGTTACCTACACTATAAGATTTAAAATCTTGGTCAATAACCTCTCTGGTCGTCATTCCTTTAAGACTGGCCCCCGCTTTAAACATTTGATAACCATAATCGTCAATATTTACTTTAGCTATTTTTGCAAGCTTACTAGCAACAAATATATCTTCCTCGGTCGTTGTTGGTGATTTAAATACTAAAGTATCCGATAAAATAGCACTAAGCATTAAACCGGCAATGTCTTTAGGTATCGCCACTTTTTCTTCTAAAAACATATTATAAATAATCGTACAAGTACATCCCACCGGCATACTCCGAAAATTAATAGGCACATTAGTCCCAATACTACTTAAATTATGATGGTCAATTATTTGAATAACCTCAGCTTCTTCAATTCCAATTGCACTTTGTTCTAAACCATTATGGTCTACCATAATTACTTTTTGTTTGGTATAATCTTCACAACTAGTTACTTTTAGTAAACCTAAAACCTCATTTTTACTGTTAACCACTGGATAATTAGTATGTCCTACTTTATTAGCTAAACTTATAAAATCAGTTCGATAATCTTTAGCATTAATCGAAAAAGGTTTCATATTCATATTAATAGTTTTAATTTTATTACTTAATATTACTTTATTAGCAGTTTCTAAACTATTATATTTACTTTCAATAATATTAACTTTATATTTTAAAGCTTTTTTCACTAATCTTTTCGGCATAATATGATTACCCGTAAGTACAATTAATTTAACTTGCGCCCCAATGGCATATTCAATGATTTTATATCTATCTCCGACAATCAAAATATCGTCATTACTAACTACTACCTCATCTTGAAAAGTTTTCGATTGATAAGAAGCTACCATAACATTTCCACTTATTTCATCATTAAATTTTAAAACAGCTCTTCCCTCAACACTTTTTAAAATATTTTCATAACTAGTATCCACAATATCTTTATTTCCACTAATTAAATATTTTGCTATTTCTTTTAAAGTAACAAAACCTGTTAATAATTTTTTTTCGTCAACTAAAGGTATCGCGGTAATATTTTGTTTTTGCATAAAATTAAAAGCATTTAATATTGAACCATTTTCATTTATAAAAGCTTTTTTATTATATTTAATATCTTTAATTCTTACTTTGGTATCATTTAAATAATCTGGTTCTTTAACTTTAAAATAATCTAATACAAATTTAGTTTCATTATTTAAATGACCTAAAACTTTTGGAATCGTATTTTTACCTTGTTCATTCATTAAATAAGATAAAGCTATACTAGCACACACACTATCCGTATCGGGATTTTTATGGCCAAAAATAAATGTTTGCATATCTCACGTCCCCTATTCACTAAAATAATACCATAAAATCTTTAAAATTAAAAGCTTAAAAAGCCATAAAAAAAGAGAATAAATTCTCTTTCTTTTAAAGTGTGAGTTTGAGTTTATATGTTATAATTCTTTTTAAGTTTTTTTAATTAATTTCTAAACTATCTTTCTCCTTTCATATTCTAAGTATAATATACCTATGTGAAAAACAAGTGAAGAGTAAGTGAAAGTTATTTTTTACTTTTTTATTTTAAAATAAAATGTTGTTCCCTCTTTTTCTTTACTTTTAACTCCATAATCAAATTTATGTTTAACTAATATTTCTTTTACAATTGATAAACCTATCCCCGTGGAAACAATATTTCTTTGATGTTTCTTTTGCACATGATAATATTTATCCCAAATATAATTTATTTCTTCTTTCTTAATTCCTTTTCCAGTATCTTTAATTTCTACTAAATAATCTTTTTTACTCGGAATAACATTTATATATACTTTCTTATCTTCCCCTGTATAATTAATTGCATTATTAATTAAATTATATATTACTTGAGTAAGTTTTTGTTTATCTGCTTTAACTAAAGCTTCTGATGGGATATTTAAAATAAATTGATAATCTTCAGTTGTTCTTAAAATATCATATCTTTTAATAATATCTCTTATAACTTGACATAAATCAAAATTTTCTATTTTAAGAGTATCACTTGTTGCTTGCATTTTTGATAAATCTAAAATATCATTAACTAATATATTTAATCTTTCTGTTTCTTCAATGATAACATTTAAATCTTGCTCTCTTTTTTCTTTATCTTGATAAGATATATCTCGAACCATTTCGGCATAAGCCTTTATCATTGTGAGAGGTGTTTTTAAATCATGAGAAACATTAGCTAATAAATCTCTTCTTAATTCGTCAATTTTTGATAAATCTTCCCCCACATGCTCTAAAGTTTCGCTAAGCTCATTAATTTCTAATATATCACTTTTATCAAAATGAATATTATAATTTCCTTCCCCTAATTCTTTAGCTTTTTTAGTTATATTAGTTATTGGTTTTGTAATTTTAATAGATAAGAAATAAGCAATTAAACAAGCGACAATAATAACTATTATTGTAATAAAAAATACTTGCTCTTTTAAAATGATATTAGCCCCATTCATATCTTCTAATAAAGAATAAATAAATACATATCCATTATCTACTTTAATTCCTGATAAAATAGCTTTCTTATCATTAGTTTCATTTACTAGTTTTAAATGTTTTATATTCTTATTTTCATTTATTATTTCCTTTAATAAATTATTTATTTCCGTATTATTTTTATTAAGTCCACATCCCACCATTAAAGTATTATAATTAATTGTATTAGTATTAGTTACATACTCTATACATATTCCATTATCATAAGCAATATTTTCTAACTTAGTATATAATTCTTCTAACTCATAATTATCTATTTCGCGAGCTATATTTTTCATCTTTTTTTCTTGATATTTTTCATAACTATAACTTATTATTAAATCTTTAGAAATTGTCAGAATTAATAAAATTGTAATTCCAAAGACTACTAAATATATTAAAGTTCTAATATTTAATTTAATTGGTTTCTTTAACAACAAATTTATACCCCATTCCTCTTACAGTGACAATAATATCCCGATACTTACCTAAACTATTTCTTAAAGTTTTAACATGAGTATCGACCGTTCTTTCGTCTCCATAAAAATCATAACCCCATACATTCATAAGTATTGCTTCTCTAGATAACGCAATATTTTTATTTTGCATAAAATATTTAAGTAAATCATATTCTTTAGGAGTTAATTCTAATTTTTTATTTCCTATTCTAACCTCATGAGCTAACACATCTAAAACTAAATCTTCATATTTATATAAAACATCTTCATTTTGCGTTCTTTTCATAATAGCTTTAATTCTTGCGACTAACTCTTTAGGTGAAAAAGGTTTAGTCACATAATCGTCTATTCCTAAATCAAAACCATATAATTTATCAAATTCTTCTCCTCGTGCGGATAAAATAATAAAAGGTATAGCTTTTATTTTTTTAATTTCTTTTATCGCTTGATATCCATCCATTTTAGGCATCATTATATCCATAATAACTAAATCTATATTATTATTCGAAACTATATTTATAGCTTCTTCTCCATCACTAGCCTCATATACCTCATAATGTTCTAATAATAGATATTCTTTAATTACATTTCTAATTAAAACCTCATCATCACATATTAATATCTTCATATTGCCCTCCTAGAACTCTATTATATAACAAAAATGTGATAAATATATGAAAAAAAGAATGTTTCCATTCTTAGTAGCCTATCATACAGCTTTCTCCTCTAGCCCCATAAAAATCTCTTAAATCGCCGGCACTAGTTGGAATTTCACTTCCGGCCTCGGTTGTTAATTCTTCATAAGTCATAGTTTTGGTTATTTTTAAAGTTTTATCTGTATCATTAAATTCATAAGTGCCGGTAATATCTTTGTAAGATATTTCATTTCCTGTGGTACTATTTTTTAAAGTATTATATTCTTGTTCACTTAGTGTAAATGTATAAACTCGCATAGCTATTTTGTTAAATTCATTTTCATTTAAACCATATTTAGTTACCACACTATAATCATCCGTAGTTTTACTACAATTTAAATATATTTTGGCCACATTTTCACTTACTGTCAACTTAGCTTTAACAATTACCTCGTTATTAGCTTTATCTTTAACACTAATTTCTATTTCATATTCTCCGGCTTTTGTAATATCTTCTTTTACTTTCTCTTCGTCTTGGAAACTATAAGAACACTCACTGGCATCGTCACAACTTTCAATAAAGTTTTCGGCAATTACTGTGCCATTTACCCCTATTTCTAAATCTTTAGTTACTACCTCTGGTTTCGTTGTATCTACGACTGTCACAGTACCTCGATAATTCCCCATATCTCGACAATTAATTGTAAAGTTATATTGAGCATCAAGAATATCACTTTTTAAATTAGTTGTATCTAAAGAACACGTTGCTTTATCTACATTTCTAAAGAAAGCATAATCGTCTATATTGGTTGATATTTCACTCCCAAGCTCTATTTGAACATTTTTAATTGTTACTAAAGGAGCCTTATTTTTAGCTAAATTTAAAAATATATAAACTCCTACCCCCACCGCGGCTAAAGCTAAAACAATAATTATCACAAATATTAATTTATTAGTTTTCTTTCTTGGTGGTTCACTTACGGGTTCTGTCGTCGGTGCTGGTGTAGGAATACCCGGAATATTATTTATTGGTGGTACTGTCCCAATTTCATTCATAAATGGTGATTCATTGTTATTATTAATTACCTCAGGAACATCATAACTAATAGGTGCCACTGGTTCAACTGGTTGTAATTCTGGTTGAATAGGCTCTACTGGTGCATTATCCATAGCCGGGGGAACCGGAGCTACATTATTATTTTCTTCCGGCATATTTAAAGCTTCCACATTACTATCCACTGGTGGAACCCCATTATTTTGGCTGTTATCTACATTTCCTAAAGATATAGAATTAAGTTCATTATCATTATTCATAATCAAGCCCCTTATCATATATAACATTATAACTTAATCATGTCAAAAAAACAAGAAAAAAATACTTATTTCTAAGTATTATTTTTCTAAAGCTAAAACTAAATCATTTTCATTAGTATTTTCTTCTTCATTTATATTACCCACAATTACATCGCCACTTAATAAATGTAAAACAATTTCATAATTAACTGGTTCCATAGGAACTAAATTAGTATTTTCAATTCTAGTTTCAATTGGTGTTCTATACTTATTTCCGTCTTGAGCAAATTGTTCCCCTTTAGGAGAACCTTTGCTTCTAAATGAAGTATAATCATGAACTCTATCTTCTAATACTAAATAATCTAAAGCTCCATAAAAAGTTGGATAAGCTTTAATATTAGTATAAGTTTTATAATAACCTTTAAAATATACATTATATTGCCCTGGGGCAGTAATTATACTATATATCGTATTTTTTCTTCCATTACTGCTCCATTCTGCATCTATAATCCGGTTATCCACGGAACACATATTAACATAACCCTCGGCATATTTATAAGCAGTACTTTCGCCAATACATGTGGCAAAAGATACTACAAAATTTTCGTAACTTTCATTTCTTCTTTGTTCCACATAATTTAATTTAGCATCAGTTAATACCTCAAAAAAGGCTTTTAATTCTTCATAATCAGCTCTATTTCTTATTTCTAAAGCTTCGGCTGTATCATTAATTCCCTCTTTCATGGTTATAGCATCTATTAAATTTAAATAATCTACTCCATAAGTATTTAGAATATAATTTTGCATATCCCCAATATTCATATAAATAAACCCCGTATCAACCATTTCTTGAAAATAAGGTCTATCCGTTGGCACAAAACTAGGTAATACTTTTGGCTCTTCTGGTTCTTCTTCCTCTTCTTCTTCGCCCTCATCAAACCCTACTGGTTCAATTATTGGTGGAAGAATTACTGGTCTTCTTTCATAATCACTAGTTTTAGGTTTTATTGACGTAGCTATAGCTATAATTGGCTCAACCATACTATCTTCTAATATTAAAGGTTCTTCGTTAATTTCTTTTTTAGTATCTCCCTCTAATAAAGACATACCTAAAACAAAACTGAAAGCCACAGTTCCACAAGTAATTCTTTTTCTTAATTGGGAATTTTTTAAAGTATTTTTTACAGCTAATAAAACTTTCTTATTTTTAATATCTTCTATTTTCATAATTTTTCCCCCAAACGTTAAAAACGTCTAACATATTATTTATTCTTTGTCAAATTAATTCCTTACTAACTCTTTACCAATAACTATATCGCCACTTAATAAATGGATAGTTATTTCGTAATTAACATCACCATAAGTATCACATGGATTTTCCACATAATCGTCCAGTAATTCTCGGTATTTATCTCCTCTTCTAACTAATTGTTCTCCTTTAGAACTACTTTTATCTCTAAAAGAACAATAATTATGAATACTTTCTCCCAAGACTAAATAATCAATTACTCCATAAGTCGTGGAATATTGTAAAGGTTCACTAAATTTTTTATAGCTTCCGGTTGTATAAACACTATATTGATGGGGAGCTGTTATTTGATAATAAATGTTATAACCAGCGCCCTCAAAAAAAGCTTTATCTGTATCATATATCCAAGAAGCACTATGCATTCTATTACCAGTCGAATTAGCACATACATATCCCTCTGAATAATTATATTCGCCATTTTCTCCTAAATAAGTTTTAAATATAACATTTAATTCTTCTAAAGTAATATTATGTTTCGCTAATATATAATTTATTTTCGCATTAGTTAAAATATTAAAGAAAGCTTTAATTTCTAAAAAATCTTCTCTGTTTCTTATTGCTTCGGCTCCCTCACTTACACTATAATCACTACATATAGCATCAATTAAATCTTCATAAGTAACCCCATAAGTATCTAATATATAACTATGCATAGAACTAATATCTAAATCAATAAAACCAGTATCAGCAATTTTTTGTTCATAATTACTATCAACTATAACTTGAGGTACCTCTTCTATAATAGGTTCCTCAACTACCTCTGGAGTTTCTTCTGGTTCCTCAATAGGCGTTTCAATAACTGGTTCCTCAACAAAAGTTTCCTCAGGCACATCTTCCTCCATCACTGGTTCTTCTTCAGGTTCTGGTTCTATTTCTTGAATAGGTTCTTCTATTATAACAGGAGTTTCTACTGGAGAATAAAATTTGCTTCGATAATTAAATCCCCCAGAGGGAGCTTTTTTCCCCTCATCTATTTTTTCTTCAATTAAAGTGGGAATATCTACTGGTTCTAAACTAACAGTTAAATATTCGGTAGTTTCTTCTTCTTTAACTTTATTATCACTTTTAGTTGCTAAAACAATATTTAACGCACAAATAAATGATAACGCTCCACACTTTAAACTTTGTCTAAAACGAGGTTCTTTTAATGTTTCTTTTAAAGCTAATAAAGCTTTCTTATTTTTAATATCTTCTAATTTCATGCTTTTTCCCCCAAACGTCAAAATTTTACCACAAACCTAAACATTATGTCAACCCACAAAATTCCCATAATTTACCACAAGAAAACTCAAGCCTACATATCTTATCTTACAATTTACTGGCTTGAGTTTTTTAAGTATTTCAATTTTATTATAACACTACACTCCTTGAAAGTGTCACTCTTCCATACATCCCATCTATGATGGTATGTATGGGTCACCAATTGTACCACTCCCTGAAAAATTTGTAGTAGCTTTCAGATTTATTACTGG
>CANQYU010000022.1 GCA_947628145.1 uncultured Bacilli bacterium
GTTCGACTTGCATGTCTTAGGCATGCCGCCAGCGTTCATCCTGAGCCAGGATCAAACTCTCAATAAAAAAGATTTATGTTCTAAAATCTTAATCTAAAGTTTAATCTAAGCTACTCAAATTGACTTTTTAACTTAGTTTTCAAAGATCATTTCTTGCGTTGCTAATTTTGCATCGCGTAGATTTAATATAACATCTTCGCGGCGTTTTGTCAACAACTTTTTTCATTTTTTTGCACTTTTCTAAAGGCTTTGTTTGCCTTTTTTCCTGAGTGCATAAGTAATATAACAAAATGCTAAAATAAAGTCAACACTTTTTTGCAATTTTTTCGACATTTTTTGCAATTTCCTGGTTTTTTGCCACTTTTTAACAAATTTATGGGCTTTTAAGCCTTTTTTAATTTTGTTCTTTATTTGAAAAAAGTTGACATTAAAACCTTAAATAACTTTTTTGAAATGGCTTTATTTTGTAATTACTTTATAATATATGCGAGAATTTAATTTAAATGCATATTTAATGGATATTTTTATTGAAAATTTTTAAAATATTAAAAAAGCTCTACCATAGTTTGGTGGAGAGCCAAAATAAGCTTTTTTAAAGCTCTAATGTTGTTCATTTTGCAATTTTTGATAAATATCATAGTATTTATTTATTAAATTAGGGGTAAATGGGCCTTCATTTCTTCTTTTCATCATGATTAAATTACTTAATTCATTTTTAATTATGAGCTGGATTTCGTTAGAATAATTCATTAATTTACGGTGATAATTGTATTCATTATAGTCTAAAACTTTAAAGCCACCATCGGGGAATACGCGTAAATCTAAGTCATAATCAATATATTTTATAATATTATTGTCGATAATATACGGAGTAGCAATGTTGCAATAATAAAATAATCCATATTCTTTTAGTTGGCCAATGACATTAAACCATCTTTTTTTATAAAAAATTAAGATAGCGGGCTCTTTAGCGTGGTAGCTACGACCATCAGCCTCTGTTAACTTGGCACGATTATTGGCAACAATAATTTTATTTTCATCAACATCAAGAACAATAGCTTCATCACAAACTTGGTGGAGTTTGCCATTATGCTTGTAGCAATGAATTTGTAATTTGTCACCCACTTTTATATTATTATTCATTTTATACTTTCAACCTGGCTTTCAATAACTAAGTATATTATATCAAATGTAACAAAAAATAACAAACTTTTAAATTTGTTATTAACACTTGGAACTTTTAAAGATATATTTTAGCAGGAGTTAGCCGTAGTTTATTAAAGCATTTTTGGACTTTTATTTTGGCTATTTACTGGCTATTTAAAAGTTAAATTTTAAAACTAGAACTTAAAAAAGCTTGAAATTAAGGTGTCAATACTTTTACAGCTTGTTCTAGTTGATGGTCGATTATTTCGATTAAATTGCCATTTTCGTCTAGTTTTTCTTCATTACTTACCGGATAATCAGGAATTATACCAATTTTATCTATGCAAATACCATTAGGAGTTAACCAACGGGCAGATGTATATTTAATCATAGAGCCATCTTCTAAAGGCATTGTTTGTTGAACTTTTCCTTTACCAAAAGATTTTTCGCCAACAATTTTAGCACCATAGCTTTCTTTTAAGGCAGCGGCAAGAATTTCAGAAGCAGAAGCAGAGTTGCCATTTAAGATTACAACTATATCATATGTTCTCTTTTCTTCGGTTTTATCTTTATAATTTGTAATATTATTTTTATAATTTAAGCTATAAATAGTTTGATTTTTTTCGAGAAACATATTCGCTACCTCTTCCGCAGCATCTAAATAACCTCCCGTATTATCTCTTAAATCAATTATTAAAGATTGCATACCAGCACTTTCCATTTCCTCTAAAGCATTTTTTACTTGTTGGGCTAAAGTCTTAGAGAAAGTCGAAACCATTAAATAGCCAATATTATTATCTAATAATTGATAATCAATATTTGGGGATATAATAGTTTTGCTTGATAAAGAAACAGTTATAGTTTCAGAACCTCTTTGTAGTTTTAAAGAAAAAGGATTCGTACTTTCTTTGATTTTTTCTACTAGTTTAGATGTAGTTATATCTGTTACATCTTCATTATTAAAGCCTATTATGATGTCGCCTTCTAAAATTCCAGCTTCACTGGCGGGTGTATTTTTATAAACTTTAGTTATAGTTTTATCGGCATTATTGATAGAAACCCCAATACCTTTATATTCTCCTGATAAACTATCTACTAAGTTACTGGTCTCGGCATTATCTAAATAGGTAGAATAATCGTCACCAAGGTAATTCATCATGGCCGCAATAGCTTTATTTAGGAGCTCTTCTTTATCGATATCCTCGTAATATTCAGAGATAATATTTGCATATACCTCTAAAAATTGATTTAATTCCTGGTCTTTAGCTAAATCAGTATAACTTACTTTAGATGTAACTTTATTATTATTATAAACGATTAGGCCTGTTGTTAAAGCGGAAACAATACTAGTTATGACAACTATTATTAAAACCCATGATAATTTAAAACCTTGATTTTGTTTATTCATTATTTCACCCCGTACGTATATTTTAATTTATTATTTTTTAGTATATTTCTATCATATCACAATTTTTTTTAAAGTTAAAGAAAAAAGATACTTTTTAGTACCTCTTAACTTTATTTTACTTATTTTTTTTAATCTTCCGAAGATTTTTCTTCAGGAATATATTTTAACTCTCTTACCATATCGGCGTCGCTAGTAATACTTTTAGAAATTTTACCATTTTTAACTTTAATTAAAGTTGGGCCTTTTACCCTAAATTTAGTTAAATCAGATGTATCTACATTAGCAGTATCACTAATATAACCTTTATTTAATTCATTGTTTAAATCAGCTAAATAAACAGGTAAAGCATTAGTATTACGATTATAAGTAGCCATTAAACCAGTATAATAAGCAGAAGATGGAATGCTTGTATCTACAATTAAAACATAATATTCTTCTTTATTAATATTTAGCATTGAGCCAATTAAAGTTATATCGTAGTTTACTTCGCCGGGAGTAACAATTTGTTCTTCTCCTTTTTTATTAAATAAATCTTTTGTTACAAAAATTCGTGTTAATAAATACGCGGCTAATATGATAACAATTAATATTGCTAATATAATAATGAAACGTCTAATTTCATCTTGGTCTTCACTTACATAGTTTTTACTTTTTATTCTTTTGTCTTTATTTTTTGCCATTTTCTTCACCTCTTAAATTATAGCAAGAAAAAAAGAAGAAAGCAATATTCATATTAAAAATATCTATTTTCTTCTTTAAATTAGTTAATAATTTTTAAATGGAGATTATTTACCTACTGATACTGTAGTAACATTACCTAAAGATTCGGCGATAGTTACCATTTCTTCCGTCGATAAATCATTACTTGTTAAGTAATATGAGACATTATTACTAGTCCAGTACATTGAATTAGCACTTTTAGCTGCAATAGTATCACTTAACATAACGGGGTCACCATAAACAGGAATAATTTCAAATTCATTAGAAACATTGGCTACCTCCTCAATTAAAACAAAGTTTTTATCGCCGGCAAAAGTTAGAATTACTCGTTCCCCATCGTCAGTATCTACTTTTTCACTATTAGATAAATATGTTTCACTAGGTATATATAAAGGATAAATTATACTATCTAAAATATTACTTGTTTTAGTATCACATTCTTCATTAGAACAATTTTCAGTATTGGTATTTGAATTATTAGAGTTTTCAGTATTGGTTTCAGTTTTATTTTTATCGTCTTCATTTGGAGTAATAATATCGTCTAAAGCAAAATCTTCTTCTTTAAGACCAGATTTATAATCAATTGAGGTAAAATCCATTTTAATATTTACAACATCATCATTATTATATACCTCGATTTTTTCTAAATTCATGTTTTTATCAAAATATACTTTTTGATAAGTAAGTTCACTATTATTAGGATAATTTACTTTAGTTTTAATGACATAACCTTTGGCAATTTCTTCCAAAGAAGCGGTGGGAGCATTTTTAATATCTTTGATAATACTAGCTAAAATATAACTTTGACTACTGGAATTTGGCCATTCACTTTGAAATTTAAAACTTTTATTAAGACTTGGGGTTACAACATAAACTCCATCATTATTACGAAGAATTATTTGTTCATGATTATTAGTTTGATTAACAAGAGTTACTTTATAGAAATTGTCTTTTAAATAGTTAGCTTCAATGCTATAAGTAAAAGTTTCTTCATTACTTAGTATTTCCATATTTCCTTTTAAAGTATAAGATTTACTATTATTAACAGTTTTTTCAAATTTACTGATTAGATTTTCCGGTGTTTTTTTACCACATCCCGTGATTAAAAACATTAAACTAATAGCTATAATAGTTAATTTTTTCATATTACACTTCCTTTTCTAATTAAAATATATTTTTAGGGTGGTAAAATATACCTTAATTTTAAAAATAAGTTTAAGTATAATATTTAAAGATATGGCAATAATACAAATAAAGGGTGTGATTAAATGGAAACATTACAAAAAATAGCACTTATTTTTACCATTATTGGGGCCTTAAACTGGGGATTAATTGGATTTTTTGATTTTAATTTAGTCGCTAGTTTATTTAAAGAGGCGTCAGTAATTTCAAGAATAATCTATTCAATTGTAGGTGTTTGTGGAATTATTAATATTTTCTTATTATTTTCCCATATTGAAAATGACCCAAGATAAAGGTCATTTTTTTATAAATTCATTTTCTTTAAAAGATTTTTAGTATCGGCAACTTTCAAATAACCCATGTAACTAGCTTTTACTTGTTCATAGTTGGGGGCATTTATTTTTTTTAATTTGCGCATTTTTTTCTTAATTCGTCTTTTAGTTTGAGGATTAATTTTGATTATTAATCTTTTACCTTTTAAAAGAAAATGATATCCTAAAAAGCCAAAGCCATGATTTAAATTATAAATATTAGTTTTTTTATTAAGTTCTAATTTAAATTCTTTTAATTTTTCTTCGATTATTTTTCGAAGCATTTTTAATTCTTCTTGATTAGGACTAAATATTACAAAATCATCCATATATCTAATATAATATTTGCAATGTAATTGCTCTTTAATATAATGGTCTAAATCATTTAAAAAATAAATTGCTAATAATTGAGAGGTCATATTGCCAATTGGTAAACCTTTACCTTTAGAATACATAGGTATTTTTTGTAATTCGGCTATTTTTTCTTTTTTATCTAAAATATTTAATTTAGAAATACGCTCTATTTCGCGACTAACTACTTTTTTAATATTATAATTAACATATTCTTCATCGGTGGAATTTAAGATATTTTTTATTACTTTTAATATTTCTTCATCATCAATAAATCTTTTTACTTTTTCAAAAACTAATTCATGGTCAATACTATAAAAATACTTTTTTATATCACATTTTAAAACATATATTTCTGGATAATTTATTTTTAATTTATTAATATACATTTTAGTATATCTTAGGCCTTCTTTAGTACCTTTTCCTACTCTTGTGGCCACGTTTTGAGGAATTAAAAGAGGATTTATTCCTGGGGCTAAAACATATTTACTTATTAAATGATTAACTATTTTATCACTCATTATTTCACTCATAATTATTCGATATTTAGGTTCATGAACTAAAAAAACATTATAATGACTATGAGAATAACTTTTATTTTTTAATACAGTTAGAATGCTTATGATATTGCTCGAATAAAATAATTCAAATTTATGGAGTTTACCACGATTTTTAGTATTGCATCTAATAATATGATACATCTCTCTTATTTTATCAATATCGACTAAATCATTATAGTGAATATCAACTTTTAAGGCCACTTTTAATCAACCCATAGGCAATTTTACGAATTTCAATAATATAGAGAGATGTGGATTCAAATTTTTTCTTACTAATTATTCTTTTTTCAAAAGAGGTGGCAATATAAAAATCTAACATGGATAGTTTAATAATTAAATCTTTTAAATATTTTATTTTTATTCTTTCAACATCATTTATACTATAAGAAAATATAAGTTCGATAATTTCATACATGGTTCGCTCAATATTTTGTTTTAAAACTACTTCACTTTTAGGATAGTTAACTAATTGTTTATTAATATAAGCAATCGTTTTTTTACTATTATTTAATAAAGCAAAGTTAGAGTTCATCAACAAAATCCTTAATTAAACGATAATTAGCAGCTTCAGCTTTGACTTTTATTTCGATAGCATTCATTAAATTATTGAGCATATTATTAATTAAAATATTACTTTTAGCTTCTTTTAATTTTTCTAAATAAGCATTTTCATTCTTAGTTTCTAATACATAAGCATAGTCGTCAATAACCTCAATTAAATTAACATTATGACGATTTAAGACACTTTTTACTTTAGCTTTAGCACTTAGAGGAAAACCAACTTTATTTTCCCTTATTTGATATTCAAAAAAGTATTTTAAAATATAAGCATCATCTTCAAAAGAATAATAAAAATTACCCGATTTAATAATGACGACATATTCAGGATACATTTCCTTAAATTTTATATATTTATCAACTGTTTTCATATTAATCCCTCCCACAAGTTTGTAGTTAAGATAATACTGCCCATCATAACTAAGATAAATATATATGATAAAAATATCCTTTGTTTATCATATTTTATATAATATAAATATATATTAGATAGCGAATTTTGTCAACAAAAAAAGATTACTAATAGCAAACTTTTTTCAAGATTATTAGTAGTATTTATTAATTATCAAGATTATTAAGTTTTACTTAGCTAAAGCAAGATTTGCTAATTTTTGAGCATCTTCTAAAGTATCAGATGTAGCTAAGAATAATTTATTATGACAAAATTGAGCTGTTTTTACTCCACATACTTTAGCAAGTTGTTCCCCTCTTAAACCAGCCCAGGCTTTAGGGAAAGGAGTTTTGGCAATAAAACCTTTATAAGTTGTTGGTACAGTGTGAATAGCATAACCACCACGGTTGGATGGATAAATTACAAAATCAACATCTAAGTTAAGATTAAATATGGCATATTCATAAGGAATGTATTCATCCAATATTAAAGTTTTATTTTTGATACTAGGAATTTTTTCTTTAATTATATTTAATACTTGAACTTTTTTAATGCTATCTTTTAAAACTAAATCAAATATGATTTTAGCAAATTCAACAGCTTGTAAAAAACAAGTATCTTCATCCTCTTTAGTATCATAAGATGGCCGGAATAAAGATATTATATCGTCTAACATATATATATTATAATCACTATTTAAATTGTATTCTCCATTATCGATGGCATCAATACTATTTACTAATAAATAATCAAATACCTCTTTGGTTTTTTCAGGATTAGGTACATTTATTTTAGTTAAATATTCTAAACCAAATTCTTGCCATAATAAACCAAAACCACAATAAGTAGTTCCATTTAATCTTTTTTTAGGATTAGGGCCATGGTGGTCAAATTTGCCTAAACCTATATCATAGGTTAGTTTAGTACCATCGTCTTTGTAATCTTTTAACCTAATTAAAGTAATATCGCCATATAATTTTTCCATAAAGGCTGTACTAAAAACATCATCCGCATGGAAATTACCAGCATGAGTTACAAATGTTGCTTCATTTATATTTTTAGTCATTTTTATCATTTTACATCATCTCTTTATAATTATATAAAAATTATTTAATTTAAACAAGATAAAAATAAGTAGGAATACCTACTTATTAAATTCAATATATCTTGCCTAAACTTGAATAAGAAAAAGCAGCTCAGGCAAGCATTAATTTAATTGTTTGCAACTACGAATGGAGTATCTATTGAACCATTTCCTCCTGAGAATGTTATATCTGCACGTAAATTTATTACTGGGCGAGCATTATAAGGTTCAGTAACGCGATTATTACCAGTGATGATTCTGCCGTCATTATATACAGAGAACACAACTGCATAATTTGAATTCATAAATGCTGGAGACATAGTATAATAACTTTCATTTGTGTATAAATAATAACTTGTATTACTTGGACTCCAAAATCCTCCAGCTAAAATTACTTCATCCACAGTTATTAATCCTATTGGATATTCTAGCAATTTATTCCCTTTACTTGCACTAGTCGTAGTAAACAAATCTCTTTCATAGGCTTTTGAGTTTATATCAGTTATTATTTCTTGTTCATTTGCACTTTTAGAGTTTACTCCACATTTTAATGTTGGCACATTTGGATTTCTAATTTGTGCATTAATTATCACTCTTCCATACGGAGCATAAGTAGTGCCTGATTTTCCATATCCAGTGCCATTGTCAAAATATTCTTGAACACCTTTTATAACTTGCCTATCATTGCAAAAACCCGCATTATAATCTATATATTTTTCGTAAATATCTAATCCACTTAAAATATACCAGTTATTAACCTTTCTAGCTATGGTACTAGGTTCAGAGCCATAGTGAGCATCTTCATAACTTATACTATCACTACCTTTATTATAATATCCTACATATGTGTTATCTTTACCGGAATTCTCTTGGTAAGCAATATTGGATATTGCATTTGTTTTTGCGCCTAATGTATCAGTGCAATCTTTACCACTACATTGAAATATCATTCTTAAGGTTCCATCGCCATTTATCCTTATTATTCTCCATCTCATGTCTGCAAATTGTACCCAATTATCGTTTGCTTGTCCCCTAAAGAAATAACTTGTTCCATCATTATCTTCGGCTTTATATAATGTATTTTCGTGATATTCTGTATCTGCTCCTGTTACTTTTAATATTCCATTACTTGCTGTTCCATCAAAATTTGTTCCTTTTGTTGTAATTGTATAATTTTCTCCACCTTTAGTCTCTTGTAATTTTGCAAGCATATCTTCCGCAGTTGGAGGATTATATTC
The DNA here is from genome assembly GCA_947628145.1 of uncultured Bacilli bacterium. Taxonomy (GTDB): domain Bacteria; phylum Bacillota_I; class Bacilli_A; order RF39; family UBA660; genus Caccenecus. The sequence continues at coordinate 8,950 of CANQYU010000022.1, forward strand.
TTCAAAATACAAATAACATTTTGTTCCTTTTTTAGTTATTTTTATATTTAATTCTTTAGTAGAATAATCAAAAGTAAATACGTCTTTTATTTGAGTCTCACTATCTGGAATTGTACAATAGCTCTTTTCGCTTAATGTATATCCCTCTGTTGGAACTGTATCAATATCAACATCTTTTCCATCTTCTATTTTATACATGGCTATTACATTTAAATCAGATAAGCTATAATTTATAGTTCCTTTAGCTAATTCTATACTTTCAGTATTTCGATAATTTGCTCTACTTGTTAAATAATTTATTAAAATAAATATACTTGCTGTTAATATTACTCCGAGAAAAAACATTAATTTATTTTTCTTATTACTTAATTCTAACTTTTCTATTTTCATAAGCTACCCTTTCTATTATCAATATTATTAAATTTTTATAACTTATTTTAGGTTATCTAAAATTATTATAACTTAATATAAGTTATAAGTCAATAACGTAATTTAAGTTATGATAAAGTATTAATTAAGGATGGAGTAAAAATAATGAATAGATTAAGAGAACTTAGAGAAGATAAAGATTTATTTCAAAAAGACATAGCTAAATATTTAAATATGTCTCAAACTGGTTATTCTCAATATGAAACTGAAACAAATGATATTCCTACGGATATACTAAAAAAATTAGCTTTATATTATAATACTAGTATTGATTATTTATTATATCAAACAGACGAAAGAAAACCTTATCCAAAAAGTATCTTAAATAAATAAAGATATTTTTTATTGCAAATTTTGTCGAACGATTTTTCTTTACAAATATAAACTATATGGTAGAATACATTTAAGCGTTAGGACTGGCGTCTACTAATTAAGACATAAGTTACCTCCCTTTAAAAACTCCTTGGGGGTTTTGGAGAAAGGAATTTTATGCATTACTTAGTCTCATTAAAAGAAATTTTAATTAAGATATTTAGTTTGTTTAAACTAAAAAAGACGTCCATGCCATATATTATTATTGTTTTAAACAGTAATAATACCAGCATTAACGTCAAACTAGAAAAATAGTAGACGTTAGTTTCCTAACGCTTACCTATATTTAGTATAACATAATTATTTTTAGATAACAAGTAAATAAAAAAATAGTTAATAACCTTTAAGTTACTAACTATTTTTATTAGCGACCATCTTTATAAACTAATATTTGTTCTGGTAATAAGTAAATTGTTTCATTATGTTTTAATAAATTATCAATATTTGTTCTAAAAGCACTGGCAACGCCATCTAAAGTATCCCCCTCCGCGGTAATGTAGTAGCTATAACCACTTTTAGGTATTAATAATTCTTGACCAGGATAAATATATTCATTATCTTTAATTCCATTCATAGCCGCAAGTAATTTAGGATTTATATTGTATTTTCGAGATATTTCATAAAGATTATCTCCTTTTTCAATAGTATAATAAGTAAAATATGTATTATTTTCCTTCAACTTTATCACTCCTAGTATAAGATATGATAAAAGTCTAAATAGGTTAATTAATAAAGATTATATTATTATAATTAAAATTCCATTCAAAATAACTTAATAATAAAGTTTCGCCTTTAGAAGGGCTATAATGATATAATTCATCCCCTTTTAAGTAAAAGATATCTTCATGATTTATTTTAATAATATTAGTGATGTTAGTAGCAATTAAAGTTTCATTTTCATTAGTTGAGTACTTTAAATATAAATCTTTATTTTTTAAAGTATAATTATAATTAGTTTTATAAGTAAACATTGTTTTATTAGCACTTAAAGTTTTAATACTTATATCTTTCCATTTAGTATTTTCATATATTCGAGTAGGAACTTTTTCTAATTTACCATTTTTAGCATTAAATTCATACATAACACTTTCTTTATTATCTACTATATATAATTTATTTTTTAAATAACCAGGGAAATAACTATCAAAATATATATCACGATTTAATTTATATTTTTTTAAATGACTACTTGATAAATCTAAAGTATAAAAATTATTAAAAGTATAGTTAGAATCATAATCAGCAATAACTAAATAATCTTTAGTATAACCAATTAAATTAATGGTATATTGTTCTTTACTAAAAATATCTATTTTTTTATTTTCTTTAGAATTTAAATAATAAAAGCCATCATAATTCCATATATAATAAGAATAATTATTATTATATATTTGAATATCTTCGTAAGTATCTAATACTTTCTTTTTAGGAAAATATTTAGAATCTAATTGATTTTTTAAAGTACTACTTGCCGCATTATAACTAGTGCTCTTACCATCAACATAACAGATAGGATAAAATGCAAAAGTTTTACCTTCAGGAATTAAACAAAAATTATTATCATCTTTTATTATTTTAATTTCTTCAATAAATTTACGATTTTGTTTATATCTTGATTCAAATAATAAATCTAAAGAAATATTATTATAATTTAAAGTAAAATAATAATATTTTTCTTTTTTATTATAACTTTCTTTTATAGCTACATTAGATATAGTATATTTTTTAGTATAATTTTTAGGACTAAAAAGAAAAATAACAAAAATAATAAATATTAAAATTAAAGAGCTTTGAAATATTTTTAATTTATTAATATGGGGAAATTTATTCTTCATAATTTGGTTTAGCATATTTTTTCTTTTCTTCCATCATAAATTCTGAGATTTGCGTTTCTATTTCTCTTAAAGAATCTTTAGATAAATTAGTAATTACAACAACTTCTTTAACTGTATCAATGGTAATTTTACCCCAAATTAAGCCTTGATATACTTGCATATCATTATATAAATCGGGAGTAATACTATTTAAAAAGTAGCCCCAAAAAACTCTTTTTTGACCTATTAATATTCTTTTATTTGTTAAAGCTAAAACGGCCGTGGAGGTTAAATCATAAAATTTATCATTTTTTTGACCAGCAAAAGCATATAAAACTTTTTCGCCAGGATTTAAATGTTCTTCAATAACTTTACTATGTTTTTTTAACCGCCACCAAGTAACTCCACCAGGGAATTTCTTTTTGTATAACATAACATGGTCGTAAACTTGTCCCATTTTTATCACCACATCTTTATTTTATAATAAAATAGCTGGTTTGACAAGATTTTATTAGTTAAAATATCTTTCCCTATTACTTGATTTTTTAAGATGCAAGTGTTATGATATTTGGGCATTGGGGGATAATTATGCAAAAGAATAAATATAAAGTAGATAGAGATAAAATATGGATTGGACATGTAGTTATAATAGACAAAGTGTTTAGACATGAAAAGGAATGTAATACTTTTTTTACTCAATTAGGAAAATTAGATGTTACGGCTTATACCTCGCTTAGAAGCATGCTTTTTAGAGTAAATAATGAGGGATTAGCCCAAGATTTATTATATGATAGTCCTAATTACCCTATTTTAAATATTACTAATGACGAAATATGTTTAAATTTAATTAAAAGAAGCATAGCTATTAGAGAAGCTTTTAGTTTAGAAGAATTATTAAAATATTTTAGATATGATGAAAAATTAACTCTTAAAGATATAATAAGAATTAGAAAAACATTTTTTACAGGAATTTTTGCGAAAGATAATTGCGAATTATTTGGCTGGAAAGAAATTTTACCTGAGGATGAAACTTTTTATGATTACGAAGAATTAAGTGATAATGAAATTGAAAATCAAAGAAGCCGCTACCACGAGGGGTGGGATAAAGACCATAGGTCTTTTGTAGGAATAACGGAATGTGTTTTACCAAGAGAATATTGGGATATTTTAGACGATAGAGGAGATAAAAGTTATATTGATGCGAAAATTCTTCATGAAAGTAGAAATGCTTTTAAACCCCATAAAGACGAGGGAAGAATTAGAAAGTTTAAAAGTTTAAAATAAATTATTTTTATTATAAAGACCAGTCTTAAGATTGGTTTTTATATGGTTTTAAAAAATAAAATAACAATAAAGTATTTTAAATACCGTATGAAGAGATTTACTATGGTATAATAAATATAGCAATAAGGAGGTAATAATGGAAGAACTTATTAATAAATTAAAAGGAACAAATATTATAGAATTAGAAAATTTTAGTAATATAAATACTAATACTTTACTTTACGCTATTATTAAAAGTGAAAGATATCCACTATTAAAAGATAATAATATAAGATTAAATCTTAATGATAGAGTAACACTGGAAGAATTAATCGATTTTTTACTAACAGACGAAGATTATTTATATTATATGTTTAAGAATGGATTTCATTTTTCTAAAGAGGAATTAAATGTTATATTTAATATTATTTTTCAAAAATACCAATATTCAGATAAATTTGAGCATTTTTTAAGATATTTTTTGGAAAGTAAAGAAGAATTAAATTCTTTTATAAAAGAGCATGAGCAATTTTTTGTAAATTATATTAACGAAGCCCAAAGTGTGTCTTATATCTTAAAAGACTGTGATAATTTTGTTACATTAATACTTAAAGGAAAGCATGTTAAATTAATTGGGGGTTTAGAAAACTATTCTTTAACTAATTTAAAATTATTAGTTAAATTATTAGAAAATAAGATAAACATTCCTTATTATTTAGGTAATGATAGATATGCCAAGCATTTATTTTCCTTAAAAAAAGATTTAAGTCCTTATGAATTTATTAAATTATTAAATTTACTAGAAGATAAAACCTGCTATGATAAAAAAAGTAAAGATTTAGAAACTACATTATTTACTAATTTAGTAAAGGAAAATATTGATTATTTAATAGAAATAAGTTCCCAAAGTGAGGAATTACCTAAGTGTTTAATTGAGTCACAGACTTTTAGGGATGAATGCCTAAAAAGAAAAAGAATAGATTTAGCTATAAAATGTGTTTTACCGGCCAATATAACCCAAAATGAAGAATTAGCCAAGGCTTATTATCAAGAATTAAATATTGAACCTAAAGATTTTTATGAGCGAATTAAATGGTTACTTAATTATTATGAAAAAAATAATAATATATTTAATACATTCTTGGCAGCATCATTAAAAGATAATATTTTTAATCTTAATAAAGAGCATTACGAAAGATTTATAAATGATGTTGCTCTTCAAATGGCAATTTTAAAATTAAAAGAAAAAGAATTAAAAGTATTAGCCAAAATATTAAATATTTATAATTATAAAGAATACGATATTTCCATGATGATAGTTAAAGTAATTAATAATATTAGTAATTATCATGAGTTAATTAATTCTTTAAATTTAGAAAATATATCAGAACCAGATTTAAGAAAGTTAGTGAGGGTTTTACAACTCCCGGATGAGCCATATCAAATAAATAATATAGAAGATTTACAAAATTATGATAAATTAAAAAAAGAATTCTTTATAAAAAACTTTTATGCAAGTGATTTAAATGCTAAGAAAGATAGTTTATTAAAATTATTATTTAATATAGATTTAGAAGAAGCTCAATATATTAATTCTAAATATTGTTATGATAATGCTAATAATAATATTTTGGCAAATCTTAAAAATCGGGAATTAGAACCTCAAATATATAATTATTTAGAATTAATTAATAAAATTATAAACGAGGATAATATAAGGGATTTAGCTATTTTAGATAATATTTTAAAAGATACTAAAGTTTATGATAAAGAAATTCCTTTGGAAGCATATTTAAGAAGCCAATATACCAAATTATATTCGCAGTCACTTTATAAAATTGAAGAAAGAGAGCAAGTATATGGACCTAAAGATAATATGTTAAAAAAAATAAACTTTAATGGGAAAAATATTAAAATATGTATTCCTAGAGCCAACTTTAAATTCTTAGTTCACTGTTTAGGTTCTTGTTCCCTAGCCTCTGAGGTTACAGATTCTAATTATAGAAATGATTGGTTAGATAGGCCTCAAGTACAAGACCATTTTATTGCTTGTAGCTATATAAATGAAAAAGGAATATATTCTATTAGAAGCCATGGTCAAATTATTTTAGGTTTTGATTCATTAGAAAGTGGTTCAATTTTAGGGATGGGTAATACAGATATAGATTCGATAGGAAAACATGCGATGGCCTATGCTGGTTCACAAGGATTACAAGAAGAAAATGGAAATAGAGCAAGATACTTTATACCATCAGAATTACTTAAAACTATTAATGATGGCTATAATGAAATTGTAATAGAAAGAAGAAATACTGATAAATCTAAAAGTGAAGAATTTAAAAGAAAACCAGATTATATTATAATGATGGCAGAATCTATGGAACAAAGTAATTTTAATGTTTTAGAAACTTTATATAAAGAGCAATTATCATTTATTGCCAAAGAAGCTCAAACAGAAATACAACATATTGGGAGTTCTGGAAAATTAAAAGAATTCTTAGGAAAATATAAAGATATAATAGTTAAAAACGCAAGTATTCAAGGTATTTCATTTAATGATATGATTAATATATATGTAGATTTAATTATGAAAGCCAAATATTTTGAAGATTGTTTAAAAGCAGCCCAGGAATTTGATATTCCCCTAGTTGTCGTGGATAAAGCATATTATTTTAATAAAATATTAAATGAAATCTCTTCTTATGATGAAGAAACTAAAAAAATTATTTCAGACTTTTATGCCCAAGCAAATGAACTTAAAAAGAAACAAATATTTAATATGGTCGCAAAAGGTTTAGATTTAACTAAAATTATTCAATTAAAAGAAACTAATAAAGTAATATTGAATTATTAAATTGTTAGGAAACCTAGACATAAAGTATTATATATAGTAATTTTTAAAATATAGTTAATAAAAGTTTTTAGAATAATAGTTTCTAATTTAAAAAGACATAAAAATTAGCTTTTTATGCCTCAGACTGTTGACAAAAGAAATTTTGCTAATAGTCTTTTTATTTTGAAAAAAATATATTATAATATAAACGTAAGGC
>CANQYU010000023.1 GCA_947628145.1 uncultured Bacilli bacterium
TCCCATATTAAATTATAAGGTATTAATTCATTATTTCCTTTAGCTGTTACACTTATGGCACTTACATTTTTATGGCCGGGTAGTATTCCCTCTAAATCAAATTCTAATTCTCCCTTTACTGTTATGGTTGAGTTTTCAATATTAGCTGTCTTTAAACTTGCCTCGGCTGGTTTTCCTCCAAACAAGGTTTTTCCCACAAAGTAAGCTAAACTAATACTCCCCAATATCAATAATACACTTACTATTATTGTCATTCTTTTATTCTTTTCCATCTTATCAATCCTTTTTTAACTATTTGTTATACAAATAGCAATACTTTATAGAATAATTATATCTAATTACCAAGAGAATTGCAATAATTTTTTCGTGTATAAGCACATTTTTTAATGCTTTATTTACTATCATTTTCTTAAATGAGAAAATTATTTTGGGTATAAAATATGAAACAAACAATCCTTTTTAATATTTCTAATAAATTAAAAGAACTTAGATTAGAAAATAAATTAACTCAACAAGAATTAGCCAGTGGCTTAAATATGAAAAGAGCAACTTACACCAATTATGAAGCAGCTAGAGTAGAAATGTCTTTAGATACTTTAAACAAAATAGCTAATTTCTTTAAAATAAATATTGATTATCTATTATCATTAGATAAAAGAAAAAATATAACTTATAATCAAGATGTTAACTATGAAATATTAGCTTTAAATCTTACTAAATTTATGAAACAAAATAAATTAAAAATTGAAGCTTTTGCTTTAGATGCTAACACAACTATATCTACTATATGGGCTTATTTACATAATAAAGAACATATTAGAGTTACTTATCTTTATTTAATATGTAAAAATAATAATTTAAGTGTAGATAATTTATTAGAAAGAAATTAATTATATATTTTAATTATATTTCCATAATAGTAATGGTGATATAATGGATAATTTTAATAAAGAACTATTAGAAATGTTAAATAATGGTACTTGTTCTTTTACTTGTATTAAATATATTAAAAATCAGTTATTAAAAGAAGGCTATCAAGAATTAAGAGAGGATTATAAATGGAATATAACACCTGGTAAATATTTTGTTATTAGAAATGATGCTTCTTTAATTGCTTTTAATATTGCTAAAAAAATCAAAGAAAATTTTAATATTGTTTGTACGCACGCGGATACTCCCAGTTTTATGATTAAACTAAATCCGGAGTTTTATGAAAATGGCTATTTAAAACTTAATGTTGTCCCTTATGGCGGAATACTTAATTATGGTTTTATGGATAGACCTTTAGGTATTGCCGGAAGAATAATTACTAAAAATCAAGATACTTTAAAAAAAGAAATTATTGATTTAAAGGATGATGTTGCCATTATTCCTAGTATTGCTATCCATCAAAAAGCTTCCGCGAATAGTAATTTAAATTTAAATCCTGAGGTTGATTTAATTCCTATTATTTCTTTAAAGAAAAATTATAGTTTAAAAAAATTAATTGCCGATAAATTAAATATTAAAAATATTTTTGATTTTGATTTATATTTATATAACCGTGATGAAGCTAAAATAATTAATAATGAATTTATTCTTTCGCCAAGAATTGATAATTTATCATGTACTTTTGCCGCTTTCAAAGCCTTTTTAAATAATATTAATAATAGTATTAATGTTTTAGCTGTTTTTAATAGTGAAGAAATTGGTTCTAATACTTATGAGGGAGCCGATTCTAATTTTTTAATTGATGTTTTAAAAAGAATATGTGGTTCCCTAGAAATAGATTTAAGTCCGGTATTAGCTAATTCTTTTATAATTAGTGCCGATAATACTCATGCTAAACATCCTAACCATCTTGATTTAGCTGACCATACTAATACCCCCGAGTTAGACGAAGGAGTTTTAATTATAAAAGAAGTAGATGGCACGACTAATAGTATTACCTCTTCGATTTTTAAGACTATTTGTGAAAATAATAATATTCCCTACTCCTACTACACATCACGAAATGATTTTAATACTGGAGCTACTCAAGCGGGAGCTAGTTTAAAACATTTAAGTATTAATTCTTTAGATATTGGTTTAGCTATGCTCGCTATGCATTCGGGAGTAGAATTATTAGGTATTAAAGCTCCATATACTTTAAAACAAGCTTTGGAAAAATTCTATCAAGCCAGTTATACTTTTAAAAATAATAAAATTATTTTCAAATAAAAAACTCTTAAAAGAGTTTTTTTAATAATCTTCTAAAAAACTATGATATTCGCCATCTTTTTTAGTTCCTAAAACACAATTTAAATTAATATTATCTAAAGCTTTATAAATATTATATTCAATATCCGGATTTACTTTTTTTAATGTTTTAATTAATTCTTTTATTTCTTTTCTCTTACTTGTACTAGCTTCGTCTAAAGAACAATTTTCGGTAAAACGACAAGCACAATTAATAAATTCGAGTTCATTAGTATTTCGCCAAGAAATAATTTCTTCTTCCCTCACTAAATATAATGGTCTAATTAATTCTAAGCCTTTAAAATTAGTACTATGCAGTTTCGGAAGCATAGTTTTTATTTCTGAAGAATAAAGCATGGCTAAAAGAGTAGTTTCTATTACATCATTAAAATGATGGGCTAAAGCTATTTTATTACAACCTAATTCTTGAGCTTTATTATATAAGTGCCCTCTTCGCATTCTCGCACATAAGTAGCAAGAGCTTTTAGAATTTAAAGCATGAACGACATCATAAATATCCGTATCAAAAATTTCTAAAGGAATATTTAAAGCTTGAGCATTAGCTAAAATTAAATTTCGATTATATTCATTATAACCTGGGTCCATCGTCACATAATGAGCTTCAAAATGAATTTTGCCATGTCTTTGTAATTCTTGAATACACTTAGCTAGTAAAAAGGAATCTTTTCCTCCACTTATACAAACCATAATATTATCATTTTCTTGAATTAAATTAAATTCATTAATAGCTTTAATAAATTTAGTCCAAATCCCCTTACGGTATTTCTTAATAATACTGCGTTCTATTTCTTTTACATCTTTCATTTTTTCACCTACTCTAAATTTTTTTTAAACGTAATGAATTTAAGACAACTGTAAGACTACTTAAAGTCATAGCCATGGCCGCAACCATCGGATTTAAAGAAAGTCCTGCAAATTCTAATAATCCCATCGCGATAGGAAGCATTAAAATATTATAGAAAAAGGCCCAAAATAAGTTTTCTTTAATTATTTTTAAAGTCTTTTTACTTATTTTAAATAGCATGGCTAAAAGTTCTAAATTATTATTTAAAATTATTACATCGGCTGAATCAATCGCAATATCGGTCGCACTCCCAATACTGACGGCCATCGTCGCTTGTGCTAAACCCGGGGCATCATTAATGCCATCTCCCACAAACATCACTTTTTTACCTTGCTCTAATAATTTTTTTATTAATGAAATTTTAGCTTTAGGCATAGTATTAGCATAAACTTGCTCAATATTTAAAGCTTCGGCAATAGTTTTAGCTGTTTTTTCATTATCTCCGGTAAGCATAATTAAATTTTTATGCATTTTAGTTAAATTACTAAGCGCTACCTTAGTCGAATCTCTAATTATATCTTTTACCCCGATTAAAGCAACAAGTTTCTCGGCCATTATTAAATATACTAAACTATTTCCCTCTTGCGTCAGTTTTTGAGCATCATTAAGAGGAGTTTCAATTTTTAACTTAGAGCACATCTCGGCACTCCCAACATATACCTCTTTATTATTAACTGTTGCTTTTAAGCCTAAACCGGCTAGATTTTCAAAATTATTAATTTCGTATAATTCTAATTTATGTTCCTCTCTATAATTATTAAAAGCCGTCGCAATTGGATGTTGAGATTTAGCTTCCATACTGCAAATAATGGTTAAAAGTTCTTTCTCCGTTTGCGAAGAATAATTAAATATTTGTGAAATTTTTAAATTACCATAAGTTAAAGTTCCGGTTTTATCAAAAACGACTGTATCAATTTTACTAGCATTTTCTAAAATTTCATTGCTTTTAATTAAAAGTCCTTTTTCGGCACATAATCCTAAACTTACAACTAAAGCTAAAGGAGTTGCTAACCCCAAAGCACAAGGACAAGAAACCACTAAAACACTTACAAAATGATTTAAAGCAACACTAAAAGGTGCCCGAAGTATTAAATGAACGAAGAAAGTAAGAAAGGCTAAAATAATTACAGTTGGAACAAAATAACCACTAACTTTATCCGCAAGTAAGGAAACTTTTGCTTTAGTTGACGAAGCTTCTAAAACTAAATGCACTATCTCCGAAATAGTTGACTCTGGTCCTACTTTTTGAGCTTTATATTCTAAATAACCATTTAAATTAATGCTTCCCGCCATAACTGGAGCTTTAATAGTTTTTTTAACCGGAGTAGATTCTCCCGTTAAAAAAGATTCGTCAATATAAGCTTCCCCTTTTATAATTTCTCCATCCACGGCAATTTTAGAGCCAGGTTTACAAATTAATATATCCCCTTTCTTTACCTCGTCAATTGTTACTTTTATTTCGTCTTTATCTTTCTTTAAAAGAGCATATTCAGGCGTAATAGTAACTAATTTTTCTAAAGCTTTTTTCGTTTGAGCTTTACTTTTTTCGGTTATAAAACGTCCAATTTTAATAAAATAAAGAACTAAAGCACTAGATTCAAAATAAAGTTCATACATATTATTATGAATTAAAATCAATATTAAATTATAAAAACTATAACTAAAACTAGCCATAACTCCTAAAGTTACTAAAGTATCCATATTAGGAGCTTTATTAAAAATATTTTTAATTCCCCCTTTAAATATAGGAAAACCATATATTAAAAAAGGAATTGTTAAAAATAATAAAACTAACGCATATATTTTAGGTTCCTTATGCATGCTTAATATATTTAAAGTAGGTAAATTAAGCATTTCTCCCATGGATATATACATTAAAATAAAAGCTAAAAAGCCAAAAATAATTAATAATGTTTTTTCTTTATTAGGTTCTTTTTCTTTCTTTTCTTTATATATACCTAAACTTTCATAGCCAGCTTGTTTAACAAATTGTTCTAACTCCGGAACCGTAAGATATGGTTCATATTCAATTACTGCTTCATTTAAAACTAAATTAACCCGAGCTTGAATAACTCCCTCTTGCTTATTTAAATATTTTTCTAAACGATTAGAACAAGCACTACAACTCATTCCCCCAATTTTTAAAATAACTTTAGCCAATTATTCCATCCCCTTTATTAAATTCATAAGCTCATCAATAACCTCAGGCTCTTGTTCTTTAATCGCTTTTACTAAACAATTTTTTAAATGGCTTTCTAATATAATATTAGCTATGCTTTTCAAAGCTTTATTTACCGCGGCTATTTGAATTAAAATATCGGTGCAATAACGTTCTTCTTCCACCATTGCTCTTATTCCTCGAACTTGCCCTTCAATTATTTTAAGTCTTTTTTCTAATTGAGCTTTTTCGTTCGGCTCTCTTACTGTTTTTTTATTAGACATAGTACCCACCTCTTTTTTCATTATACTACCCCCTAGGGGTAATGTCAAACAAAAAAAGAAAGCCTTAATTAGCTTTTAATTTAGGCTCAAAATGACCTGTTAAACAAGCTTGAAGACTATTAAATGTTCTTAATTCTTTTTTAAAAGAAACTTTTTTATCAGCTTTCGCCACAATTCTTCCCTCTAAAAAATTACTCCGAGCAAAAGAAAGACCTAATATATGATGTTTTTTGGAAGCTTTAATAAGCATTTTTTGATATTTAGGAGCTAATTTTTTAAATTTTTTTAAATTATTTAGTTCTAATTCGGTAACTTTACAAGTCATACTGCGAACTGGAAAAGGTTTCATATGATGGACTATTCCATCAATTATAATTTGGGAATTATGGGGATTTTTAAAATATCTTGGAAAATAATACATGGCATTAATCGCCGCCTCTAAAGGATGAACAAAACCATGTTTATTTAAGAAATGCTCTTTTTTATGTTTATTATTTTGCCATGGTAACTCATAGAAATCATGAAACATCGCAATTAAAACCGCTAACCGTAATTCCGCTTGTTCATATTTTTTATTATTTTTAATTAATTTATAAGTAATAATGGCATCATTTAATAAATGTTCTCCTAAGCTAACTTGAGCATGATGGGGATATAAAGTTGGATTACATCTTTTAATAAATTCCGGATGAAAAATAATCGGAAAAACAATAGTTAAAAATTCTTTTTTCTCCTTTTTGCTTAAATCAGCTTTATTTAAAAGTTCGGGTATTAATGTCATAATAACCACCTTCTAGATTATATGCTAAATAAGAAAAAAATACAATATAAATTGTATTTCCAAAAATTAGTCAATGTTTATTAATTCATATTCCCGAGAGCCAATATGTAACTCATCCGCGGCATAAACTGTAATATAGCGTCCATTTTGTCTTTCAATTCGTGCACACATATGCTCTTTTCCTGAATCATTAGAATTATAAATTAAATCAAGACAAGCCTCATCTAAAGCGACTGGGTCTAAACTTGAAAGAATACCTATATCTGCCATACATGGTTCTTCTGGGTTAGAATCACAATCACAATCAACAGATAAATTATTCATTACATTAATATAAACTATATTATTAGACATATATTCCATGACGGCCATCGAAGCCTCGGCCATGGCTTCTAAAAAATTATCTTGAGCCGGTAAATTTTGAAAGAGCTCATTAGGTTCTTTAGTTTTACCCGCGGTATGAATATTAGCTTTACCTGCACTGGAAGCTACTCCAATACTCATATTTTTTAAAGCTCCGCCAAAGCCACCCATCGCATGTCCTTTAAAATGAGAAAGCATAATCATACTATCATAATTAGCTAAATGTTTTCCTACTAAATTAGTAGTTATATTTCTTCCCCCATTTACTTTTAATTCCATACTGCCATCTCTATCCATTATATCGACCGGAGCAATATCATAAAAACCATGAGCTTTAATTGTCTCTTCATGTTCTTTAGTTGTATTTCTTTTTCCCGCATAAGCTGTATTACATTCCACAATTGTCCCATTTACATGATGAACTAAATCTTTAATTAATTCCGGTTTTAAATAATTATGTCCTCCCATTTCTCCAGTCGATATTTTAACTGCCACTTTTCCCTCTAAAGGTTTATTTAAAACCTCATACATTTTAATTAAACTTTCTGGGGTAATATTCTTGGTAAAATAAACTTTACTTTTTTCCATAACTTGTTCTCCTTTTTTATATTATAACAAATTTTTAATTACTTATATACTAATTTTTATAAATTAATAGTTATTATTTTATATTTAATAGACTTTACTCTTTTTATTTATTTTAAAAATTAAAACTAAAATAATTATTATTGGTATTCCTCCTAACCAATACAATTCTTTTTTCTCTTGCGAATTTTCTTGCTCTATATAATTTAAATTTTGTTCATTTTCCGGCTCTAATTCTAATAAATAGTTACTATCTAAATAATCTATTATAGCTAAATGGTCTTTTAAATTATAATATTCATTTTTAACATAAGGAGCCTTAATAGTAATAATTAATATTTCATGGTTAGCTACCTCAACTAAAGAAGCTAAACATAAACCAGCATAATCTGTAAAACCTGTTTTACTCCCTATAATTCTTTCCACCTCTATTTCTAAAGCTTCCTCATAACCTTGAATGGTACTATGAATTTCTAAACCATTTTGTAAAACATATTTTCTAGTAGTAAATATTTCTTTAAAAGTTGAATTATTAAGAGCGTATTTTAATAATTTTAAAACATCTTCCGCCGTACTATATTGTCCCTCAATATCTAGACCCGACGTATTTAAAAAGTGAGAATTAGTCATCCCTATTAAACTTGCTTGTTCATTCATTTTTTTAACAAAATTAGAAACACTCCCTGTAAGAGCAATAGCTAAACTTTGAGTCGCATCCGCCCCACTAGGAAGCAAGGCCGCATATAATAAATCTTCATATGTTAAAACATCTCCCACTTTTAAACCCGCTTTGGAAGCATTTTGAGTAATATTTTTTAACATATCTTTCGTAATAGTTACTTTATAATTTAAATCTTTAATTAAATCTAAAGCGGTAATTGTAGTTAATATTTTAGTTAAGGAAGCAATCGGTGTTTTTTTAGTAATATTTTTAGTATATAATAATTCTTCCGTATTTAAATCATAAACTAAAGCTATTTCGGAATTAAGTTCTAAATAATTTTGTTCTAAAGCTTGGGTATTTGAAAATAAAAGAAAAAAAGCTATAATAAAAAGAAAAATCTTTTTTAAAAGTTCCATATTAATCACCATTAAAAACATTATAACATTTATTTAAGTATTTAAAAACTATAATAAAAATTATAGTTTAAAATCGTCAATAAAATCTTGCATAGATAAAGCTCGCGGTTCTGAAGTTTTAGGTTCTTCTTCTTTTTTCGGCTCTTCGGAAATTATTTTTTCTTTTTGCGCGACTAAAGCGGCCGTATCTAATTTATATTTACTAATATTTGAACCGGTTGAGGCTAAATCCATTATAGCAATATCACTATTTTTAAAAACATTTATTTCACTATCTGCTTTTGTTAAAACTAAATCTCGCGACGTTGAAGGAAAAGCTGTTAAAACTTTATAACTTACTGTTTTTGTTTTTTTCATAAGTAAACTACCTTTTTTAGCTCTACTATGTTGTTCTAATTCTTCTAATTTAACTCTTTTAGCTGTTTTATTATCTGTAAATATAGTTAAATATTCCTCATTAGAATTATAACTTACCATATTTATAACTTGCGTTTCTTTTAAAGCTATTCCTTTTACTCCACTCGCTTTAGAACCTAAAATAGGTAATTCTTCACTTTTATAATTTAAATAATAACCATTTTGAGTAATAAATAAAACATTTTCTTTTTGAATAACTACACTAACTAATTCGTCATTTTCTTTTAATTTAAACGCGGTCATAGGTTTAGTACATCTTTGAACTAGAAAAGAAGCCATCAAAGTTCGTTTAGCCATACCATTTTTAGTTCCTAAAATTAAAGCTTGAGCCCTATTATAAATATAAGAAGCTATAACTTTTTCTTCCGGATTCATCATAATAATATTATTTACATGTTTACCTAATTCTTTCCATTTTGTTTCGGGTATTTTATAAACCGGTATAAATAAGTAATTACCGAAATTAGTAAAAATTAATAAATGGTCAAGAGTTGTACATTCATATAAACCAATAATAAAATCTCCTGGTTTTAAAGTCGTATCTTCATTAGATTGAGCATAACTTTTAGCACTTACTCTTTTAACATATCCCTCATTAGTTACTACAATAACAACATTTTCTTTAGGTATTATTTCTTGAGGAGTAAGTTTAATTTCTTGAATATTTTCTTCAATTTTTGTTTTTCTCGGAGTAGCGTATTCCTTTTTAATTATTTTAAGTTCTTTTTTCATTACATATTTTAATACTTCTTCATCCTTTAATATGGCATTTAATCCCTCGACTAATTTCTTTAATTTAGCCATTTCCTCTTCTAACTCTAAAACATCCGTATTTGTTAACCTATATAATTGTAACATAACAATAGCTTTTGCTTGTTCCAAAGTAAAATCAAATTCTTTAACTAAATTAGCCTCCGCATCACTTTTATTTTTACTAGCTCGAATAACTTTAATAACATCGTCTAAAATAGATAAACATTTAATTAAACCCTCGACTATATGCATTCTTTTTTCATAAGTAGCTAAATCAAATCTTGTTCGATTAAGAATAACCTCTTTTTGGTGAGCAATATAAGCATCTAAAATTTCTAAAATACCTAAAGTTTTTGGCACTCGATTAACTATGGCAACCATATTATAATTATAAGAAATTTGTAAATCAGTATTTTTAAATAAATAATTTAAAATTAAATTAGCATTGGCTCCACTTTTTAAATCAATAACTATTCTTAAACCCTCTCGGTCTGATTCATCCCGAACCTCGGCCATGCCATCTATTTTTTTATCAATTCTAATTCCATCAATGCGATTAACTAGCATAGCTTTATTAACATCAAAAGGTATTTCAGAAATAATAATTTTTTCTTTACCTTTTTCTTTTACCACCTCATACTTTGATTTAACTATTACTCGCCCTTTTCCGGTTTTAAAAGCTTCAGTTATTCCCTCAATACCACAAGCAATACCGCCGGTTGGAAAATCTGGTCCCTTAACTATTTCCAATATAGTATCAAGTTTACAATTAGGAGACTCTATTCTTTTAACGGTGGCATCAATTATTTCACCTAAATTATGAGGAGGAATATTAGTCGCATATCCTGCGCTTATTCCCATGGTCCCATTAACTAATAAATTAGGAAATTTAGCTGGTAAAACAGTTGGTTCTAATAACCGGTCATCAAAGTTAGGGGCAAATTTAACGGTGTCTTTATTTAAATCACTAAGTAATTCTTCACTTATTTTCGAAAGTCTCGCTTCCGTATAACGATAAGCCGCGGCGGAGTCTCCATCCATGGAACCATTATTACCTTTCATATCAATTAAAATAGTATTTTGCTTCCACCACTGGCTCATTCTAACCATTGCATCATAAACAGAAGAATCACCATGAGGATGATATTTACCTAAAACATCTCCGACTGTCGCGGCACTTTTAACATATTTTTTATCATAAGTATTACCCGCTTGAGCCATGGCATATAATATCCGTCTTTGTACTGGTTTTAAGCCATCTCGAACATCTGGAATAGCTCTATCTTGAATAATCTCTTTGGCATAGGAACCAAATCGTAAACCCATGATTTCTTCTAAAGCATAATCTTCTATTTTTTTTAATATATCTTGCATATACTTCACCTTGTATAATTTTAACATAAAAAAAGCGTTTAAGAAATACTCCTTTACACTTTTTGTTCATTCCTATTTTCAAAACTATAAAAAGAAAAAAGCTAAGTTGCTCTATAATCATCTTCCATAGTAAATACAATATTTTCTTCTATCCAATCTTTCCGTGGCTCTACTTTATCGCCCATCAAAATTGATACTCTTTTTTCAGCTAGAGCTGCATCATAAATATTAACTCGAATTAAACTCCGGGTTTCAGGATTCATTGTCGTATCCCATAATTCTTCGGCATTCATTTCCCCTAAACCTTTATTCCGCGAAATATCTGGTTTACCAGAATGAGTACTTACAATTTGAAATCTCTCTTCATCTGAATAAGCATAGTAATGATTTTTACCATAATCTATTTTATATAAAGGTGGTTTAGCAATATAAAGTTTACCAGCCTCAATTAAAGGGCGCATAAAACGATAAAAGAAAGTTAAAAGTAAAATTTGAATATGAGAACCATCAACATCGGCATCAGTCATAATTATTACTTTATCATAATTTGAATCATTAGCATCAAATTCTTGTCCTACCCCGGCACCTATTGTATGAATAATTGTATTTATTTCTTCATTTTTTAAAATATCATTTACACTAGCTTTTTCCGAATTAATAACTTTACCACGTAAAGGTAAAATAGCTTGAAAACGTCTATTTCTTCCCCCTTTCGCGGAACCTCCGGCGGAATCTCCCTCGACTAAGAATAATTCATTCATTTTTGGATTTTTAGTTGAGGCTGGAGCAAACTTACCTGATAAATTTTTTTCAAGTTTGCTCTTGCCCTTTCCATTCCGAGCTTCTTCCCTAGCTTTTCTTGCAGCTTCTCTGGCTAATTTACTACGCGAAGCTTTATCAACTATACTTAAAGCTATTTCTTTATTTTCTTCTAAATAAAATTTTAAATTTTCATAAGTAATTGCTTCAGTTACACTCCGAGCCTCAGGTGTTCCTAATTTTCCTTTAGTTTGACCCTCAAATTGTAAAAGATTTTCTGGTATTTTTAAATTAATGACCGCACTTAAACCCTCTCTTACATCCGAGCCATCAAATGTAGCATCTTTTCCTTTTAATAAATTATTGGCTTTAACATAATCATTAAAAGCTTTGGTAATTCCAGTTTTAAAACCTACCTCGTGAGTTCCTCCATCAATAGTTTTAACATTATTAACAAATGATACAATATTCTCATTATATGTATCGGTATATTGCATAGCTACATCTACCTCAATATTACTTTTAGAGGTAGCAAAACTAATAACTTTATGTAACACCACTTTATCTTCATTCATATATTCTACAAAATTAACTAAACCATTTTCATAATGAAATTTAGAAGATTTATTATTTTCTTCGTCTATTACCTCAATCGTAACTCTCGGTATTAAAAAAGCACTTTCTTGCATTCTTTCTGTAATAGTTGTATAAGAAAAAGTACAATTTTTAAATATATCATAATCTGGTAAGAAAGTTACAATAGTTCCTGTTTTATTAGTCGTACCAACTTTTTTTAAAGGACTTTCTACTTTGCCACCATTACAAAAACGAATATTACTAATTTCTCCATCTCGGTAAATTATAACATCCATTTTTTTAGATAAAGCATTAACAACAGAGCCTCCAACTCCATGAAGACCTCCACTTACTTTATAATTTCCTTCTTCAAATTTCCCTCCGGCATGTAAAATAGTATAAATAACCTCCGGCGTAGATTTTCCTGATTCATGCATACCCGTAGGTACTCCTCGTCCATTATCGGCAATCGTAATCGAACCATCTTTATGCATAACAATTTTAATATAATCACCATGACCATTTATAATTTCGTCGATAGAATTATCCACTATTTCCCAAACTAAATGATGAAGACCTCTTTTATCGGTAGACCCAATATACATACCTGGACGTTTACGAACTGCTTCTAAGCCTTCCAAAATTTTAATTGAAGATGCATCATATTTAGCTTCCTTTGCCATCTTTATCACCTATTGTCAATTATAACAAAAAATAGAAAAAATGTAAAACAAGTTAACAATATTTTACATTTTAAAAATTAAAAGTAACAAGTATCTTAAAGTTCAAAAAATAATTAATTCATACTTGTTAAATTAAAGTATTTTTTATATAATTATTAAGAGGTAATTTAAATGAAAAAGAAAAATATAATTATAATTGGAATTTTAAGCTTATTATTAATAAGTGCAACTATAGGAGTTACATGTTTATTTCGAAATAAAACTATCGAAAAAGAAGAAACCCCAACTAATAAAACCGAAACAACTAATCAAAATCCTGAGACCAGTAATCCTGAAGGTAAAGTTACTATGTATATATTCCATGGAAAAGAATGTCCAACTTGTCAAAGAACTTTAGAATATTTTCAAGATGCCATTAATGATTATGATTATTTAGACATTGAATTATTCGAGGTATGGCATAGTTCTGAAAATCAAAAATTAATTAGTGAAGTTGAACAAGAACTTGACCTTAGTATTGATTACATACCTTTTATCTTTATAGGAGCTAATTATCATGAATCAGGATTTAATGAAGAAACCCTTAAAGAAGAAATTACTAAAGCTCATGAAGATAGTAATTATGAAGATATTATTAAACCTATTTTAAATAAAACAGATGTTAAATATGAACAAGAACAATTACAAAGTTCTTAAATAAGAATTAATTGTATTTTATAAAATATATGATATAATAAATATAGGTAAGCGTTAGGAAACTAACGTCTACTATTTGTGTTTTTCGACGTTAATGCTGGTATTATTACTGTTTAAAACAATAATAATATATGGCATGGACGTCTTTTTTAGTTTTAACAAACTAAATATCTTAATTAAAATTTCTTTTAATGAGACTAAGTAATTCATAAAATTCCTTTCTCCAAAACCCCCAAGGAGTTTTTAAAGGGAGGTAACTTATGTCTTAATTAGTAGACGCCAGTCCTAACGCTTAAATGTATTCTACCATATAGTTTATATTTGTAAAGAAAAATCGTTCGACACTTTTCGACATCAAAAAAAGTGAAGATTATTCTTCACTTAATATGTTAGGCCTTGGTAAAGGGTTTGGCCTACTTGCCCATATATGATTAAAGCAATATGAGCAAGTTTTTTATTATTCAGTTACTACAACAAATGGATTATCAACAGAACCATTTCCTCCCGAGAATGTTATATCTGCACGTAAATTTATTACTGGACGAACACCATAAGTATGGTGCACGTCGAACCACTCGAGGCGGCCATTATCACTCACGCGAAACAAGTTAGCACTACCGTCGCCAAAGCTAGATGGAGACATGGTCCAGTAAGTCTTGTTTGTACATAAATAATAACTTGAATTTGCTGTAAAAGAAAAACCGCCTGCTAATAGTACCTCATCCATAGTTATTAAACCTATTGGATGTTCTAACAATTTATTTCCTTTACTTGCTTCTGTCTTAGTAAATAAATCTCTTTCATAGGCAGCATCATTTACGTCTACACTTGTTTCCTGAGCCGTTGCTGTCGTAGCGCTTACTCCACATTTTAATGTTGGGTACTGCGTTGTTGGTCTTGTAAAACCACTTTTATATACTCTTCCAAATGCTGCATAACTTGTATTCGATGTTCCTGCTCCTGTTCCTGAGTCATAACTTGAATTTGCACCAGTTACTTTTTGTCTATCATTACAAAAGCCGGCATCTTGGTCTATGTATTGATTATATGCTATTAAGTTGCTTCCATACCAACTATTCAAATATGCTGCTATATCACTTGGTGTTTTTCCTTTATGAGCTTCGTCATAAGTACTACTTGCTTTTCCTAAGTTATAATATCCTACATATGTATTATCATTATATGGAGACGTTTTATATACTAAGGTTGTTAATTGGGTATTATCTCCTGTTGTATCTTGACAGTCAGCAGTTCCACATTGGTAAATTAATCTTAAGGTTCCATCCCCATTTATTCGGATTATTCTCCATCTCATATTAGCAAACTCTACCCAGTTATTATTTGCTTGTCCTCTAAAGAAATAACTTGTTCCATCATTATCTGGAGCTGCATATAAAGTAGTTTTATTATCTCCATCATCTATTCCAGTTACTTTCATTACTCCACTTGGGTCTGTTCCATCAAATTTTGTTCCACTTTTAGAGATTGTAAGTTCTTCTTTGCCTTCTTTAGTTCTAGCATTATTTAATTTAGCAAGCATTTTTTCTGCAGTTGATTTATAGAAATATAAAACACAACTTGTTCCGCCTTGGGTTAATTTATCTATTGTTATGTTCCAACTTGAATTATTCCATATTGGGCTTGCTCCATTTGTACACATACTTTGTTCTGTATTTAAAACATATCCATCTTCTTTGGCTGGTATCTCATTTTGTTGTTTATATATGCCATTTTCTTGTTCTACATTTATTGCTAATATATTTATATCTGGTTCTGCATCACTTTCCCCTATGGTTACCTCTCCACTAAATACTCCATTATTATCATAACTTTGGTCTTCACTTTCATTCGGATATTCTATGATTACATAATAACTTACTTTCTCTCCTGTTGGACTTGCATTTATAAATTCGTCTTGCACTAATATTTCTTGCTCATTTAATATTGTTCCCTCTCCTACTGGGGAACCTAATTTGTCGATATTACTTATTTTACATTCTTCATAGACCATTTGCCCACCAGCTACATTTTGGCTTTTTCTATTACAACTTGA
>CANQYU010000024.1 GCA_947628145.1 uncultured Bacilli bacterium
ATACAAAATTTGACAAAAAAATAACCATTTTATAATGGTTTGTACAATTTTTATATTTTAAAACTGATAAATTTCCGAGTAAACCATTGAAATGAAGCTCTTTTTCTTTAAATAATTTTCTTAAAACATAATAAATTTATGATAAATTATAGTTTTTTTTTATGACTTTTGTTATAATATAAAAAAGAATAGAGTGATACTATGGCAAGTTTAAATTCTTTAGAGATAGAAAAATTAGACGCGTACTTTCGAGCAGCTAATTATTTAGCCGCCTGCGAACTATATTTAAAAGATAACCCTTTATTAAAAGAGCCTTTAAAAATGGAGCATATTAAATCTAAATTAGTTGGCCATTGGGGAACAACTCCTGGGCAAAATTTTATTTATACCCATTTAAATCGCATAATTAAAAAATATAATTTAAATATGATTTATATAAGTGGTCCCGGTCATGGGGGAGGGGCTGCCTATTCTAATGTTTATTTAGAGGGAACATATAGTGAAATTTATCCTGATATAACTTATGATGAAGATGGTTTAAAAAAACTTTTTAAAAATTTTAGTTTTCCAGGCGGGACATCAAGCCATGTTGCCCCGGAAATTCCTGGCAGTATCAATGAGGGTGGCGAATTAGGCTATAGTTTATCCCATGCCTTTGGCGCTGTTCTAGACGAGCCAACTCTTTGGGCTGCTTGTGTAATTGGGGATGGCGAAGCGGAAACTGGACCTCTTGCAGCAAGTTGGCAATTAAATAAATTTTTAAATCCTCTTACGGATGGAGTAGTTTTACCTATTTTACATTTAAATGGTTATAAAATAGCTAATCCTACTATTTTAGCGCGCATTAGTAAAGAAGAATTACTTATGTATTTTAAAGGTTTAGGTTGGGAACCAATTTATATCGAATATGAAGACACTCCAACTATCCATGCGAAAATGGCCGAAGCTCTAGACCAAATTGTGGCGAAAATAACTACTATTAAAAACAATGCCCAAACTACTAAAAATATCGCTCGGCCTATGTGGCCTATGCTCATTTTAAAAACTCCTAAAGGTTGGACAGGCCCTAAAGTACTAGATAATCTTAATATTGAAAATAGTTTTCGCTCCCATCAAATTCCTATGCCTGTTGATTTTGAGCATTCTGGTAATTTAGCTTTATTAGAAAAATGGCTAAAAAGCTATCATCCCGAAGAACTTTTTGACCATAATGGGACATTAAAAAAAGGGTTACAAGAATTAATTCCGGAAAATAGTATGGGCCGTAATTTACATGCTAATGGGGGAGCTTTATTACAAGAATTAAAAATGCCAGATTTTAAAGAATATATGCTGGAAATTCCTAAACCGGGAGTTGTTATGGCTAGCGATATGCTTACTTTATCGGCCTTTATTCGTGATATAATTAAATTAAATAAAAATAATTATCGCATATTTGGCCCAGATGAAGCTTTATCTAATCGTTTAAATCATATCTTTGAAGCTACAAACCGCAAGTGGAATGCTGAGACTTTTCCTGAGGACGAATATTTAAATTCCAATGGAGCTATAATCGATTCGCTTTTATCTGAACATGCTTGTGAGGGTATGCTAGAGGGTTATCTTTTAACCGGAAGACATGGTTTTATTAATACTTATGAAGCCTTTAGCCGAATTATTGATAGTATGGTTTCTCAACACGCCAAATGGTTAAAAGTTAGTAAAGAATTGCCTTGGCGTAAACCTATTTCTAGTTTAAATATTTTGCTTACATCTCATGTTTGGCAGCAGGACCATAATGGTTTTACCCACCAAGACCCTGGCTTTTTAAATCATATTATTACCAAAAAAGCTTCCTTAGTTCGAATATATTTACCTATTGATGCTAATACTTTAATTTCCACATTTAATCATATATCGACTACTAAAAATTATATTAATGTTGTTGTCGCGAGTAAACATCCCTCACTGCAATGGTTAAATAAAGAAGAAGCTATTTTCCATTGTGAAAAAGGGTTAGGCATTTTACCTTTTGCTAGTAATGCGACCAATGATGTTGACCTAGTTTTAGCTAGTGCTGGTGATACTCCTAATTTAGAAATTATCGCGGCTTCTAAAATTATTCGTGAATATATTCCGTCTTTAAAAGTTCGAGTAATAAATGTTATTGATTTAATGAAATTACAGTCCGCAAATAAACATCCTCATGGTTTAACGGATGAGGAATATGATGCTTTATTTACTTTAAATAAACCCATTATTTTTGCTTTTCATGGCTACCCTAATTTAATTCATGAATTAACCTATGAACGTCATAATTCTAATTTACATGTTCGAGGTTATAATGAAGAGGGTGCTATTACTACTCCTTTTGATATGCGGGTTTTAAATGGAATAGACCGTTTTAGTTTAATACTTTTAGCTTTAAAATATCTTACTCAAACTACCGAGACTATTAAATTACAAGAATATTGTCAAGCTATGCTTGCTAAACATAAAGAATTTATTAAAGAATATGGTTATGATATGCCCGATGTAACGGATTTTAAATTGGATTAGAAAGGATGTTATTATGATATATGATTATTTAATCGTTGGGGCTGGAATAGGCGGTTTAAGTGCCGGCCTAAATCTTGCCACTCATAAAAAGAAAACTTTAATTTTAGAAAAAAATTCTATCCCGGGAGGCTTAGTTAGTACCTTTAAAAGAGGCCGTTTTGAATTTGATACCGCTTTATATAATCTCTATGATTATGGTGACGATGTCCATGTGGGTAAGTTTAGAGAATTATTAAAAGAATTTGGAATTGAACTTGAAACTAAAATCGTTCCCTTTAATACTCGGATTAAAGTTTTAAATCCCGAGGCTAATTTTGTTATAAGAGGGGAAATTAAAGATTTTATTATTGAACTTGAACGTTTAAAAGAGGGTTCTATCGAATCTTTAAAAGAATTCATGCGAATTACTAAAGAGGTTCATGAGGCTATGGAATTATTAAAAAATCATGAACCTATTGATAGTTCTATTGCCCCTAATTTTATTAAATATTTTAATACTGATAGTTATACAGCTTTAAAATCGCTAGGAATGCCTGAGGAAACTATTGACCGTTTAGGTTTCCTTTGGCCTGAATTAGGAAGCCCATTAAATAAATTAAGTTTTATTGATTTTAGTTTATTTATGTATAAAATAATCTTTAAGAAAAATACAATTTTACTTAATAATTCTTTAAATCTTCCTTTAAAATTAGCAGCTCGTTATCAAGAACTAGGGGGAAGAATATATTATAATTCTTTAGTTACCGAGGTTACAAAAAATGGTAAATTTTATCTAGTTAAAACGGAAGATAATTTAGAATATAAAGCTAAACATATTATCTTTGATGTTTCAAAAAGATATGTTTATGAAAATATTATTAAAAATCATAATCCGGAAATAAATCGATTAGAAAATGCTCGAACTTTATCTCCTAATGGCGTTGTAGTCTATTTAGGTTTAAATCGTAGTCCGGAAGAATTAGGCTTAAAAAATTATAATTATTATGCTTTTCACACTTTAAATAGTGCTGAAAATGTTAGATATATGACTAATTTAGAACATGAAACTTTTAGTGCTATAGTTCCCAATATTATGAATGCTAGTGCAAGCCCTAAAAATACCACTATTCTCGTTTTAAAGAAAATGTTTTTTACGGATGTATTTAAAAATTTAAATAATCAAAATTATGAACAAATAAAAGAACAAATAGCCCAAAACTTAATTACTAGCTTTGAAGAAACTTTTAAAATTGATATTAGTGAGTATATCGAAGAAATCGCGGTTGCCACTCCCGTCACTTTTGCCAGTTTCACTAATAATGTTGATGGTAGTTTTTATGGTTATATGGCTAAAAGTTATGATAATCCTATTTATCGCTTTATTACTTATCCGGAAGAAGAAACACCTGGTTTTACCTTTGTTGGAGCCTCTTCTTTATTTGGTGCCCATGTCGATAATGCTTTTTATAGTGGTTATTATCTAACTGAAGAATTATTAAAAAATAAGGAGGGTAAATAATGGAAGAAGAAATTTTAAAAGCTCAAAAGGAAAGGGCTAGTATTATTAAAAGCTATTCAAGTAAACCTCTTAAAGAGAGTAATATTACGCTTTTAGCTAAAACTAGAAATTTACAATATGTCACCATTAAAGAAATCAAAGAAGAAACACCCGACACTAAAAGTTTTATTTTAGCCCCTGACGCCTCTAAAGGAACTTATGAACTAGCTCCCTTTAAAGCTGGGCAATATATTAGTATCAAGATGTTTGTAAATGATATTTATGTAACGCGAGCTTATTCTTTATCTTCTAATCCTTTAAATCCTAAGTTTTATCGTATAACAATTAAAAGAGTTAAAAATGGTTTAGTTAGTAATATTATGCTTGATGAAATGGAGGAAAATTCCGGACTTACCATATCTCTTCCTGCTGGCAATTTTGGTTATGAACCTCTTCGGGATGAAAAAAATATTATTGCTATTGCCGGAGGTAGTGGAATCACTCCTTTTATGAGTTTAGCTTATGAAATTGAAAACTCTAGACCTCAAACTAAATTAACTGTATTTTATTCCGTTAAAACTTTAGAAGATATTATTTTTAAAGAAGAAATCGCTCATTTTAATAAAAAAAGTAAAAGAGTAAAATTTATTATTACTTTAACTAGAGAAGAACAAGAAGGCTATTTAAATGGTCATATTAATAAAAAAATGCTTGAGCCTTATATTGCTGAATTTAATACTTTCTTAATGTGTGGCCCTAAAGCTTTATATCAAACTATGAATGAAATTTTAAGTGAATTTAATATTCCTAAAAAAAGTGTTCATTATGAAAATTATTTTGCTGAATATAAACCTAATACCAATAATGAATATGAACTTAAAGTAATTTTAAAAAATGATTTTGTAATTACTAAATGTTCTAGTACTGAGCCATTACTTATTGCTTTAGAAAAAGCGGGTATTAAAGCTCCATCTTTATGCCGGGTTGGGACATGTGGTTTTTGTAAAAGTGTTCTTTTAGAAGGCAAAATTAAAATGGTCGGGAGTAGTATGCCAACATCTCTTGCCGAAAACGATTATATTCATCCCTGTGTTGCTTATCCTGAAAGTGATATTGTTCTTCGCTTAGATATTTAAAATTTGCCATATTTTAAAAAGAGTGCTATAATTAATTTAGGAAGGAATTATTATGACTGAAGAAAAATTAGAAATATTACGAAATTTAACTACTTTAAATCCCCTCGATGCTTTAAAAGTATCTAAGGCTCGCAAAGCTGCCGAAAAATTTCGAGATGTTTATATTCGCGAAAATCCTAGTGATGTAATTGGGGTTGATTATACCGAAGCTAATAGTATTGAATATTCTTTACGTTTTCATACTTTAGAAAAAAATCTTACTAAAGATTGGCAAAATTATTTAAAAGTTGAAGCTGATGGCATAGGTCTAAGAGAATATACAGAAGATATTTTAAATTCTCGTTTAGAAGAATTACATCAAAATAAAAGATAACTCTAAAATATTAGAGTTTTTTTAAAACCTAAATTCATATATTTAAATGGTGGTTATATGTTTATTGCCCATCGTGGTTTAGTAAAACCGGGTGTTAAAGAAAATACTATTCCCGCTTTTTTAGGGGCTATTAATACACCTCAATATGCTGGTTTTGAACTAGATATTTATACCTCTTTGGATAAAGAATTTGTTGTCCATCATAGTCCCTTAGTCGAGGGGGAATTTATTTGGCAACTTAAATATTCTACTTTAAAGAAAAAAGGTTTAAGCAAATTAGAAGATGTTTTAAAACTATCTACCTCTAAAATTATTTTAATTGAAATTAAAGATTTTCAAATTGATATACCTAAATTAACTAAATTACTTAATAAATACTCTCACCAAAATATTTATGTAATGAGTTTCTTTCCCCAAGTAATTGCTAAATTTACTAATAATAAATTTAAAATAGGTGTTTTAAATTATGTATTAAATAGTTCTAAAACTTATTCCTATGATTTTATTGGGATTATTTATAGTATCGCTAGTTTTTCTTTAATAAATGCTTTAAAAAAACTTAATATCGAGGTCTTTTTATATGGTTTAAATAAAAAAAGTACTTATATATATTCTGATGTATATTATATAGTTAATCATTCTGATTTAAGTCTTCTTAACTAAATACATATAAGGAATAATTATTAAAATCGAAAATATAAGACTTATAACTGGTAAAATATAATACATTCTAAGTTCTAATACATAGTTAAAACCGAGTATTCTATCAATTATAAAAGCTGTTATAATTATAATTAAAATAGTTAGTTTTTTATTATATTTTTGGGGTAATGTTTCTTTAAGCGAATATATACACATTGTTAAAGTAATAAATAAATCTACTACCCACATTAAAGAAAATATATTTTCTACTTTTTCAATAAAATTAAAGACTTTAAGTTGTTTTAATACCATATATTCTGGAAATCTAAATATTTTAGTTAATTCTTCTCCAAAAACGCCATTAACACATATTATCGCCGCAATAATCATTATTCCTGCTAAAATATATATTTTAAAATTATTTTCTGTTTTTTTATTAAAATGTAACGTTAAAATATTCGGAAAAGCACTTATTCCAGCAAAAGTTACCGCTGTTTTTAAAAAACCCGTGAAAGTTGTAGTCAGAATTGGGGCAAAGTTTGGTAAAACAAAGAAAACACTTAACCCTAAAAAAGCTAAAATAGAGGTAAGAATACTAAAAGGCACTAAAATATTTGCTACGCGTGTTATTATCGTTAATCCTTTAAAAGCCAGAATTACCGCCAGGATTAAAAAGGGGATTAAAACATATAGTTCGGGCGTCGTAGTAAGGAGAAAACTAATAGTAAATGTTGTATATAAAATTAAAGAATAAAGCATTAAAATATAACTTGCTATTCCTAAAAGAATACGCGCAAGTAGACCTACTTTTTTATTTTTTTCTTCTAATTCTCTTAAAGAACCATTTTTAAAACTTAAAATATAATTATAAAAATAAGTTATTATAATTCCGAGTAATAATCCTAAAATAGCACCTAAATAAGCATCTTTTCCACTATAAGAAAATAAAAGTGTAATTCCAAATCCTAAAAAACAACTCCTAGTTAAAAAATAAATTATACTAGCATTAGTTCGCATTATTCCACCTCAAATATTAAACCTTTCTTATTTATTTTTAAATCTAAATTATATTTAAAATCTTGTTTAGTCCATAAAAAATAATTTTCTTTTCGTTCTTTATTATAATAAGTTTTTCCTATTTTAAGCGAATTAACTAAAGCATTTTTTTGTTTAGTAATTACTTTATTCATTTCTTCTTCAATAACTTTTTTAAATATATCTTGTAATTCTTCATAAGTTTGGGTTTTATGTAAATCATAATTACAGCTATCTTCATTAATTCGGCCATTTAACATACCCGTAACTAGAACTGCTTTATCGGTAGGGTTTATTTTAATTTTAGCTTCATAAATACTTACAACTGTTTCTTTACCATCTCCGCAAGTTTTCCGAAATAAAACCGTATTAGCTTTAAAATTATTAAGTAAATTCATTACTGAAGCCTCATTATTATCTAAAGTTGCCACTAATTTAAAATCTTTAAATAAAGCCATTCCTTCTAAAACAATTTCTTTATTTTTTAAACTAATAATTGAACAAATAGCATCTTCTCCCTTAGTTAATATATTTCCTAACGTTTTTGTAAATGGTTCGTAGTAGCCAGCACTAGATGTTTTACTACTTTGTTTAAGCAAATCTCCAATAAAAATACTGGCGACTGGTTTTTCTTTCGAGGAAGCTTTAAGGATGTCTTCTGCCTCTACATCTTTAGCAACCACTAAATATACTTCATTGCGGAAATTAGAAGCTCTCACTATATATTCGCTTACATCTTCTAAATGGCTTTTAGCTATTTCTTCACTAACTAAAACAATTTCTACATGGTCATAATAAGCTACTTTATCCATATTATTGCCATTATTCATAAATGCTTCCGTAAGGGTTTTTCCTTTCGCACTTACCGTATAAGCACTAGTCGCTCCACTAGTTTCTCCGGTTTTTTTAGTACTAAATATCTCAAAGGTAACTTTATACATATTATCTTCATAATCAATTCCAACTCCCGTTATGATAGCTAAATCATTTAATTCGTTATAATCATAACATCCACTAAGTAAGAAAATAAAACTTATTAAAATTATTAATTTCTTCATTAGTTACCTCCCATTTTAGTTAAATTCTTTTCTGTAAGCATTTTACTGCGTTTTTTATCTTTTTTAGTTGGTTTCTTTAAAACGGTTTTAAATAAATAAGTTTTATCAAATGGGGCAAATGGATAGAAATATGGTTTACCAAATGAATGAATGTCATTTATTTTAATTAAGAAATATATTACTCCAAATAATACTCCTAATATTCCATAAAATATCGCTAATATTAAAAAGATAAATCTTAGATATCTTAAAGCACTGGCTACCTCAACCTCGGTAAAAATTAAACTAGCCATAAAAGTAAGCGATATCACAATTATCATAATTGGGGAAACTATTCCAGCATTAACCGCGGCATCTCCTAAAACTAAGGCTCCGAGTATTGATATCGCACTCCCATAAGAATTGGGAAATCTAATATCACTTTCTCGTAGCATTTCACATACAAAAAGCATAATAAAAGCTTCAATAATCGCCGGAAAGGGCACTCCATCTCTTTGAATAGCAAAACTAACCAGTAAAGGAGTAGGAATAGTTTCCTGGTTATAATTTACTAAAGCTATATATATCGCGGGAATGGTCATCGATAAGAAAAAGCAACTTAATCGCACCATTTTTAAAAAATTTACATTCGTACTTTTGTTATAAGTATCGACACTTGGATTAATAAAATCAGCAAAAAAAGCGGGAATAATTATAACAAAAGGGGAGGTATCCACCATTAAAGCAATTTTTCCATCCAGTAAAGCTTTCGCCACATTATCTGGTCTTTCCGTTAAAATATAGGTAGGAAAATGACATTTATCTTCTTTACATATTAATTGTCCTAACCCGGAAGCATCAATTATCCCATCTATATCTATTGCTTCAATTTTCTTTTTTAAATCTTTAATCATATTATCTTCGGCTATATCTTCAAAATAAAGTAAACCTACTTTAGTTTTTGTTTTTCTTCCTACAGTAAATTCTAAAGTTTTAAATGTATTAGATTTAATTCTTCTTTTAACTAACCCTAAATTAATTTGATAATTTTCGGTAAAAGCATCTTTAGGCCCATTAATCGCGGGTTCCGAGTCAGGTGTACTTACGCTTCGGTTAATATCAGCTTTAGTTTCAATAGCTAATATTTCCATGCCCATGATTATTACTGTAAACCCATTCGTAATATAAAATTCTATTTCGTCATAATTATTTACTTTCTTAGTATTAGGACCCGGTAATATACTATCTAAATTAATAATTCTATGATTTTTAAAACTACTAATATTACTTAAATTTTTTAAAACATAATCATTTACTTTATCACTAGAAGAAACTGTTTCTAAATATATAACATATACTGTTTTAAATAAACTTACTTTAACTTTTTTAATTATTAAATCTGGTACTAAATCAAATTCTTTTTGTAGTCTTTTAACTATTATATTCATAGTTCTCACCCATATTTTTAATATGGCTTTAATCAATTTAGAATATGCTAAAAATTACTTGACTAAAAACCTTATTTAGTGCTATACTAAACAAGTAAGTCAAGTTTGGAGTAGTACTCAAGAGGCTGAAGAGGGATCCCTGCTAAGGATTTAGGTCGGCGAATGCTGGCGCGGAGGTTCAAATCCTCTCTACTCCGCCATTTAATAATTAATCCGAATACTCGGATTTTTTTCTTTTTCATATATTTTAAATAAATGCATATTTTCTTATTGAGGAGGGGTATATATCAGTATTATAAATTGGTATTATTTGTTAAATTACCAATAAAAGGTTTTATTCTAACACTAACTACGGAAAAAATCTACAAAAAACTCATTTTTTAATCAAAAAAAGTCGAAAAAAATAAAATTTTTGTACAATTTTTATAAAAAAAATAATGAAGAATATTGACACACTTAAAATAATATGATAAGCTTATATACGAAAAGGAGGAAAAAAGATGAAGAATCTTAAAAAGTTATTAGGTTTAATGGCTGTTTCAACAATAGCTTTAGTTGGAATGGCAAACGTACATGCAACAACTGGAACATATCCACACGCTTCTTCTGATGCAAATTGTGGTAGTTCATGTGCTGCTAGTATCGACGGAACTCACAAATATAGTGATTTAGCTACAGCATTAACTGATGCTCAAAGTGGCGATACTATTAAATTATTAGCTTCAATCACTAGTAGTGGTAACCTAGGTACTGTTGCAACTGTAGCAGGAATTGGTACATTACTAGAAGATAAGAGCATTACAATCAATTTAAATGGATTTGGCCTTGAAATAGGTTCTAATGCTTTCAAAGTTGGTGAAGGTGCTACTTTAACTATTGTAGGTAATGGTAAAGCTAATGAAACATTAAATAGTACAAATGCTACTGCAATGTTTGTTGTTCAAGACGGCGGCACTTTAATTACTAAAGGTGGAATGACTCTTGGAGATACAGGTAATAAAGCCTTAGTTAGTGTAGACAATGGTACAGTTAAAATCGGTACTGGAGCTACATTAGATGTTCAATCTTCAGCAAAAGGTATTATAATAGGTGATAATGGAGCCACTGTTAGTTTAAATGCTAAATATGGTTCAAAAACTCAAGCTGGTGATGGAGACTTATTTGATACATCTGCTGTTAAAGATACAACTAAAATTTCATTTGAAGGTGGAGAATATTACACTAAAAGTACTTCAGCACTTGTTACTGTTGGCGAATACATGACAGTTGCTGTTAACGATGGAACATTCAAAGCTACAGCTGCGGATTTATTCGTAGTAAACGATGGAACTTTAATGGTAGAAAAAGGAACTTTATCTGCTACAGGTGGAGTAATTATTAGAATTAATGGTGGTGCAACTCGTGTTAGTGGTGGTACATTAACTGCTGATGCAAACGCTGTTATTAAAACTGAAACTCGTGCAACTGAAGGAACTTTAACTATTAATGGTGGAACTCTT
Source organism: uncultured Bacilli bacterium (assembly GCA_947628145.1). Lineage (GTDB taxonomy): Bacteria > Bacillota_I > Bacilli_A > RF39 > UBA660 > Caccenecus. The sequence goes on from CANQYU010000024.1 coordinate 11,186, forward strand.
AAAGCTAAAGGCGTTTTCAGCCCACTTTACTTTGATGGTGGCGAAATCGTTTACAACATTAATGGTAATGTTGTAGTTGAAGGACCTAAAAATACTCCAGCAATTTACATTAACGATAATTTATTAACTGGTTTAGAAGAAGATGGCGACGACGATAATTTCGATGCTATTGTAACTGGTGGTAAATTCTTATATTCAATCGTTGGTGGAACTGCTGATGGTAAACATACATCTGCTGACGTTACTAAATATATCCTTGGAAGCAAATTAACTGCTAAAACTGAAGGCAATTATCAAGTAGTTGGTAATGGCTCAAGTTCAACTCCAAGTGAAGATCCTGGAACTCAAGCTGGTCCTGGTGACGACGAACCTTCAAAGAGCCCTGCAACATTCGATGCTATTGGAAGCCTAGTAACTATGGCTATCTCAAGCTTAGGTGTTGTTGGAACTGCAACTAAGAAATTATTTAGATAATTAAACTAATAACTATTTTAAGTTAGGGTAACCCCCTAACTTTTTCCATGTCAAAAAATATATAATATATCTTGTAATTTTTAATAAAATATAGTACAATGTTTAATGTATTGAGGTGTTAAAAATGAAAAAGAAATTAAAATTAAAATTACCGATAATAATTGCTATACTTGTTGTTGGTTTAGTCGGAGTAGGATATAGTAGTTATCGTATTGTAAGATGGCATAAAAGTAATAGCCATACTAATGAGCAAATTGAGCATATAGAAACATTGGCTCCAAGTGAAGAGGTTCCTGCAAATCCAAACGACGATGGTGTTATAATAGAGGGTGAACCTGAAGAGGGCCAAGCCAATAAAGAAGACCCTTATAGAGATTATATTAATTTACCTTTAACTAGTGTCGATTTTACCGAATTATTAAAGAAAAATAGTGATACTGTTGCTTTCATTAAAGTAAATGGTACTAACATTAATTATCCTGTTGTTCAATCTAAAGATAATGATTATTACTTACACAGGTCATTTGATAAATCTTATAATGATGCTGGTTGGATATTCATGGACTATCGTAATAGTATGACTAACTTATCAGATAATACCATTATTTATGGTCATAGCATGCTTAACAAGACAATGTTTGGTTCATTAAGAAATATTCTTGAAAATAGTTGGTTTAAAGATACTAATAATTATACTGTTAGTTTATCAACTCCAACTGAAAATACCTTATGGCAAGTATTTAGTGTGTACGCTGTGGATTATGAAACATATTATTTAATATCTAAATTTGGTACTGACGAGTCCCATCAAAAATGGTTAAATACCATGATAGGTCGAAGCCAATTTGATTTTAAAACATCTGTTTCTATAAAAGATAAAGTATTAACCCTATCTACCTGTAAAAATGGTAATAGACGGGTTGTCTTACATGCTAAATTAATTAAAAGACAAGCAAGATAGAATTGATTTTCTATCTTTTTTTTGTTAAAAAATAAATATTTTGAGTAAGGCGCCACCATTCGACAAATTTCTTAATTCTCCTATGCTATAGTAAAAATATTTCTTGTTTTAAGAAATTAGAAAGGAGAAAAAATGCAAACAGAAAACAAAATATTTATGAGTTTAAGTAATGATTTATTATTTAAAGAAACTTTTACTAATATAGATAATCGTAAGTATTTAATTTATTTTTTATCTTGTTTTACTGATTTTAGTTATGAATACCTATCGCAAGTTAAAATGGTTGTAAAATATGAAAGTATATTAAATAAAACCAAATATTTTGATAAAGCCTATCGTGGAGATGTTGTAATTGAATTTGCTAATTATAAAATAAATTTAGAGTGTTATTCTAGTTTTAATGAAGCATCATTTAAGAAATCAGCCACATATGTAATGCGAATATTTTCGACTCAAACCTCAAGAGAAAAGAATAGTTATAATATATATGAAAGTGTAATCCAATTAAATTTTATAGATAATGTAGTAAAAAGTTTTCCAAATGAATTAGAATTTACTTATAAATTATTAAATGCCAAGACATATGAAGATACGGTCTTATCTGATGCCTTTGTGATAAAATGTTTTAGACTTGACAAAGCGCGAGAACTCCAGTACAATTTAGATAACAAAAAGCTATTATGGTTAAAATTTATTGGGGCAAAAAGTGCCGAAGAGAGAAAAGAAATAGCAAAGGGAGATGAGCTTTTAATGGAATTAGATAATTGGATAGAGAAATATGTAAATGACAAAGAGACACAAGAAATCTTTGGCAAGTGGGCTGAGAAAATAGCCGAAGATAAAGGTATAGAAAAAGGCATTGCCAAAGGTATTGAAAAGGGCCGAATAGAAGGCAAACAAGAAGAAAAACTAATAACTGCTAAAAAGATGTTAGAATTAAATATTTCTCCAGAAAATATAGAATTTGCCACAGGCTTATCTTTAGAAGAAATAGAAGAACTTAAAAATTAATTAAAATGCTGAGTTTTCAGCATTTCCTAAATTGAAATTTCAACCGCACCACAAGGTGTGGTTTTTTTGATATAATAAAAGAGCCCCACCCGGCAAGGAGGAACTCATAAATGTATTATACACAATTAACAGAAAAAAAGAAAGTAGAAATTGATATTTTACTAAAACAGGGATTATCAATGAGAAAAGTAGGAAAAATATTAGGAATAAGTCATTCGACCATATCAAGATATAAAGCAGGTAAATATAAAAAGAGAAAAATAGATATAACAAAAAGATATGAAATATTTTTGAACTATTTATATAGTCAATATGACAGAAAAACGTGTTCAATAGAAATATGTATATATAAATTTAAAAAAAGGTATTTAGGAATTAAATGCCCAAGCATAAAACAAGTATATAATTGGATAAACAAAGGGAAAATAGAACTAAAAAAAGAAAATCTATGTTATAAAAAAAGAAGAGGAAAAAATAAAAGTGGAATGATGAGACATTTCCAATGGAATTTGGATAATAGAACAGTTTTACCAATAAGTTTAAGGCCAAAATATATAGAAGAAAGAAAAGAGAAAGGACATTTAGAGATAGATTCAATAGTAGGAAAAAGAAATGAGAATGAATCAATAATATCAATAGTAGATAGATGTACAAGAAAAATATGGCTAATAAAAGCCCAATATAAAAATGAATATTATATAGATAAATTAATATATAATTACATATTAAAAAATGAAATAAAAGTAAAATCTATAACAGTAGACAATGGTTTAGAATTTAGTGCTTTAGGCTTAACTGCAAAAAAATTAGGAGTAAAACTATATAAATGTGACCCATATTGTTCATTCCAAAGAGGAACAAATGAAAGAATGAATGCGATGGTAAGAAGATTTATACCAAAAGGAAGCTCAATGAAAATGGTACCACAAATATATTTAGACGATATAAGTTTTGCAATTAATATTATGCCTAAAAAAATATTTGACTTTAAGTGTTCTTATGATGTAGAATTAATTTATTAAAAGTGGTGCGGTTGAAATTACAATAAAGAAAATGCTGAGTTTTCAGCATTTTTATATTGTCAAAAGTAAGGTAAATGGTATAATGAAAATATAAGAAAAGAGGGTTTATTATGAATAATAAAATTGAGAGATATGTAAATGACAAAGAAACGCGAGAAATATTTGGTAAGTGGGGTGAAAAAATAGCCGAAGATAAAGGTATAGAAAAGGGCAAACAAGAAGAAAAACTAATAACTGCTAAAAAGTTGTTAGAATTAAATATTCCTCCCGAAAATATAAAATTTGCCACAGGCTTATCTTTAGAAGAAATTGCTAACTTAAAAAATTAACTTATTTTTTTGGTGGTACTAAATCAATTCCTCCATTTTTATTAAAAGGATTACATTTAAGTAATCTTTTTATTATTAAATAAATACCCTTAAATGTTCCGTGAATTTCCAATGCTTCGATTGCATAATTGCTACATGTTGGATAAAATCGACAAGCCTTATGAAAATCTCCAGGAATAGTTTGATATAATTTTATTAATTTAATTAAAACTTTTTTCATATCTTTATTTTATATTAACTCCTAAAATTTAGCAATATTTACTTGTTTTTTTATATAATATATAGTAAAATAATCTCGGCAAATAAATTGCAAATACA
>CANQYU010000025.1 GCA_947628145.1 uncultured Bacilli bacterium
AAAATCCCAAATTAAGGGATTTTACTTATACAATTATATTTTTTTATAATATTGGGAATTTCCAACACTATTCAATATTTTTTATTTTCAAGCTTATTAAAGAAAGGGATAGTTAAACTAACGAGGAAAATACTTATATAACTAGCTTCATAAAAATTAAAGAATATAGTAATAAGACTAGTTATAATACCAATTAATAAACCATAAATACTCATACTTTTAGAAGAATTAGGGGTGGCAACTAAAGAAGCAAGAAAGATAAAACTATAATAATTATGACCATTTAATATAGCTAAAAAAGTTGTTGGTTCTTTAGTTATAAAAAAATAAATAATTAAAGGAATTAGATAACCTAAACTAGCCATAAAAGGAATTATTTTTTTATAAAATTTATTTAAAGCTAAAATAATAAAACTAATAATAAGAAGAAATAAACTGGTTGTTCCTAGACCACCGGAGGTAAAACCTAAAAAAACATCAAAATAACTATAATTAAATTTATGAAGCTTTTCGGCAATATTTAAATAACTATAAGAATTAAATAAAAGGCTTAAAATTAAAAATAAACGGATTAAAGCTTCCATATTAAATTCTTTTTTAGTTTTAAGTTTAATTACTTTAAGAATAACAAACATAATAAATAATAAGATAGGATAAATTATATAATTAGTGTTGGGAGAAATAGTTAAACTAATAATTAAAGCTATTAAAAGCTCTGGACCTATTTTTTCTTTAAAAATAAAAGATACTAAGCTAGCAACAACTAAACTAATGATAAGAAAATAAAATGGTAATAATAAAGTTTTAAAGGTAATTAAATTATTATTATAAAGTAAAAAACCATTTTTATAGATACTAAAAATAATTAAAGGTATTAAAGCTAGAAAATAATGTTTTATTAAACTAGTAGTATCTTTGGAATAATGGATATAAGGTATTTTATTCATTTGAACCTCCATTTAGATATTTATTAAAGTTTATGTATGATGGACAAATATATGAACATAAACCACATTTTAGACATTTATTTTGAACCTTTTTTAAATAATTAGGTTCCCTAAGTAATAAAGGATTAATTTCTACAGGGCAAATATTAAGACACGCTCCACAATGGATACAGGCTTCTTCTCTTTTCTCGGGAACTTTAGGCATTATTAAAATACTATCTAAATTTTCATCAATAATAAAATTTTCAGGTTCAATAATTTGGCCTTTAAGTAAACCTCCGGCGATATATGTTACCTCTGGTTCTTTTAAAATAACTAAGTTATCTAATAAGCTTTTTAAGGGAGTTCCTACTTTTACTTTAACAATAGATGGTTCTTTAAGTGCAGTTCCACTTATAGTAATTAATTTATCGGTTTTTTGTCTATTTCGTTTTATTAAATTATAAATATCATATAATAAAGCAGTATTTAAAACTAAAGTAGAAGATAAAGATAAATGTAAGTAATTAATTAAAATTAAAGGTTCTCCCAACAAATAAAAGTTAGGTAATATTTGGAGTTCAATATTAGGATACATTCCTAAACATTCAAGTAATTTATTAATATTCTCACTACTGGTTTCTTTTAAACAAATAATAACTTTTGTTAAAGAAAATATTTTGGCAAATTGATTTAAAATTTCTAAAAATCCTTCATAATTAAGTAATAAATAAAAATTTTGCGTTAAAACATAAGGATTATCATCGATAGCATTTAATATAAGTACGTTTTTATTTTCAAAAGAGATATTAAATTGATATTGTAAAAGTTTTTCTAAGCTTTCTTTATTTATTTTATTTAATGTTATTTTTTTAATAGGTTCTAATTTCTTTCTTTCTTTAAAATCATTAATAATTTCTAAAGCATATTTTTCCCCATTTATAGTCATAACTTTTTGATAATTTTTAATTATACCAGATATAGGTGAGGTTATAATTTTATTGGCACTTTTAAAAAGAGGAGTACCTATATCGGTAATAGTGTTTGGTTTAACTAAAATAGGAGCATTTTCATAAGGAATATAGACAACACTAGGTTTGATATAATTAATAACATTACTTGATACTTTAATGGTTTCGTCTTTTTCAAGTTCAATTAGTTTAGTCATGGTATCACCTTGAATTAATTATACTAAAATCATTTTCTAACTGCAATAATTATAATAAAAAAGAGTTATTTTTCCTTTTTTAAATTAGTTAAATACTCTTTTAAATTAATAGCTATATGTTCAGGAATAATTTGTTTTAATTCCTCAATACTAGCATTCTCTATTTTAGAAATACTACCAAATTTTTTAATTAATTCTTTTTTCCTTTTTGCCCCGATTCCCTCAATATTATCTAAAACGCTGGCAATAGCCCCTTTGCTTCTAATAGTACGATGGTAACTAATAGTATAACGATGGACCTCGTCTTGCATTCTAGTTAAGTAATGAAAAACATTGCTAGTTTTATCTAATTCTACGGTTCGATAACCTAAACTATCAATTAAATCATTAGTGCGGTGCTTATTATTCTTACGTAAACCACAAACCCGAATATTTAAATTTAATTCATTTAAAATATTTAAACAAGCATTAATTTGATTAATTCCCCCATCGACAATTATTAAATCAGGTAATTCGCTTTTTTCCATTAAGGCCCTGTAATAGCGGCGATAAATTACCTCTTCCATGGTATGATAATCGTCATTTTTATCTAAGCTGATTTTATATTTACGATATTCTTTTTTAGCAGGACGACCATCTTTAAAAACTACCATACAACTAACGGTGAAACTACCAAAAAGATTGGAGTTATCAAATAAATCAATACGAGATAGTTTAGGTAAATTTAGTAATTCTCTTAATTCATTATTCGCTTCCTCAGTTCTTTTTTCGTCTTTTTCGATTATTTCTAATTCATTTTCTAAGTTTATTTTCGCATTTAAATTAGCCATATCAACTAAATTCTTTTTCTTTCCTTTTTGAGGAATAACAAAATTAGTTTTTAATATTTCAGTTAAAATAGAGGTATTTATTTCCGGAGGACATAAAATTTCTTTAGGTATTTCATGTTTACTATAAAAATTCATAATATAATAATCTAATTCGTCTAAAGGCGAGCTAACAACCGGGATTAAAGAGGTATGACCTCCGACCATACGGCCATTTCTTAAAAAGAGAATTTGAATACTTAAATGCCCTTTATCAAAGTAATAACCAATGGTATCACGATTGATATAATCATGTAATTCCATTTTTTGTTTATCTAAAATTATATTAATATATTCTAATTCTTTTTTTAATTCTAAAGCCATTTCAAAGTTAAGATTTTTACTATAACTTTCCATTTTACTAATTATTTTATTTTTTAAAATAGTTTCATTACCTCTTAAAAAGCCAAGTATTTCCTGCTCCATTTCTTTTAGAGAATTATCATTTACTTTATGCTCACAATATCCTAAACATTCCCCTATGTGGTAATATAAACATACTTTTTTAGGCATAGTTTCACATTTTTTTAAAGGATATAAACGATTAATTAAAGATACAATACGTCTTGCCGCATAAGCATTAGGATAAGGACCAAATAACATTTTTTGAGATTTTTTATTAATATTTAGATAACGAGATACTTTTAATTTAGGAAAAGGTTTACTAATATATTCAATGTAAGGATAACTTTTATCATCTTTAAGTAAGATATTATATTTAGGGTCATAATGTTTGATTAAATTAAATTCTAATAAAAAGGCTTCTAGTTCAGAGGCAGCGACGATATATTCAAAGTCGGCAACTTCGCTAACCATTTTTGCTGTTTTACCAGTTTGAGGCCGGTTAAAATAAGAATTAACTCGTTTAAATAAGTCTTTAGCTTTACCTACATAGATAATTACGCCATCTTTATTTTTCATTTGATAGGAACCAGGTAAATGGGGTATTAGTTTTAATTTCTCCTTAAACATATTTTCTCACCTACTCTTCTATTATACTACAAATTTTTTAGTTTTTAAGGTATAATTAAGGAGGTGAAAGCAAATGCTTATTAATAATTATACTTTAGAAATTAAAAAATCGAAATTTTTAGCTTTTTATTATCAAGTAACTAATAAAAACGAGGTAACAGATATTATAACAAAATTAAAAAAAGAACATAAGAAAGCTAAACATTTTCCTTATGCTTACAGAATAGGAAACGAAATGAAAAAAACAGATGCTCAAGAACCAACCGGAACAGCTGGTTTACCTATTCTTAATATAATTGAAAAAAATAATTTAGATAATACTTTAATTGTAGTTATAAGATATTTTGGAGGAATTAAATTAGGAACTGGCGGTTTAACACGAGCTTATAGTACGGCCGCTAAAGAGGTTATTAAGCTAAACCAATAACGATATGCTGGTCATTAACTGGTTTATTTCTTTCGACCTCTTTAACATAGTTACCAATAATGGAAGCAGTGCCAATTACCACGCCTAAAAAGATAACAATAGATATAAGAAGCTTTTCATAAAAATGGAGCATATTACCACCTATAATTAGTATAGCTTAATTTTAAAAATTAAACAATATAAAAAATTTTAGTTTACATATTTATTTTATAAACATCGCATCACCAAAGGAAAAGAAACGATATTTATTTTTGATGGCTTCGTCATAAGCTTTTAAAATATTTTCTTTAGTTGCTAGGGCACTAACAAGCATTAATAAAGTAGATTTAGGCAAGTGGAAATTAGTAATTAAACCATCTATGGCTTTAAATTCAAAACCAGGATAAATAAAAATATCGGTATTCCCTGTTGCCGCGGTGAATTTGCCATATTTATGAACAATGGTTTCTAATACCCGAGTAGATGTTGTACCTACAGCATATATTTTACGTTTTTCAGCCCGAGCTTGTTCAAGTTTATTTGCTACATCTAAGGACATTTCGTAATATTCACTATGCATATGATGTTCTAAAATATTTTCGACCTCAACGGGACGAAATGTACCAAGACCAACATGCAAAGTAACAAAGAGAATTTCAATACCCTTTTCTTGTAATTTAGCTAATAATTCTTTTGTAAAATGTAAGCCAGCCGTGGGGGCCGCGGCACTACCTATATTTTTAGCATAAACTGTTTGGTAACGGGATTGCTCTTTTAATTTTTCATGAATATAGGGAGGAAGAGGCATTTGCCCTAGTCTTTCTAAAATTTCCATTAAAATTCCTTTATATATAAGTTTTACATGAACTATTCCTTCATTTAGTTTTTCGATAACCTCGGCTTTTAATTCTTCACTAAAATTAATAATAGTACCAACTTTTAATCTTTTAGCTGGTTTAGATAAGCATTCCCAAACATTATTATTTAATTCTTTTAAAAGTAAAAGTTCAATTACGGCACCAGTATCTTCTTTAGTACCAATTAAACGAGCGGGAATAACTTTAGTATCATTTAAAACTAAAACATCCCCAGGGTTTAACTCGGAAATAATATTTTTAAAATGGGAATGTTTAATAGCTCCCGTTTTTTTATCTAAAACTAATAATTTGGAACTATCCCTTTTTTCTAAAGGAGTTTGAGCAATTAGTTCTTCCGGTAAATTATAATCAAAATCACTTAAATTCATTTATTCCACCTCAATTATTGCTTTTACTTTGGCTAATATTTCCTCCCCCATTTCATTAATAGGACGCAATATTTCCCCATCAAAGCAATCTATTTTTTCATAATCATAAATACTTGATAATTCTAAATAAGCAGTCTCGGCAAGTCGAAGCAAAGTAACGTTGGCAATTTCGTTTTTAGCTTTTTTAAATTCACAAATTTTTTCATAAGGCATGTAAAGGTAAATTACTAAGTTAGGACGAGGTAAATTTAAAAGGACAAATTCTAAATTATCAAGCCAATCATACATGGCTAAACGTTCTTTAATATCCTTTATTTTACCACCTTGATAAGCCATATTAGATTCTACATAGCGATTTAAAACAACAATATATCCCTCATCTAAATATTTATTAATGGCGGGTATATTATAAGCTCTATCCGCGGCATAGTAAAGGCTAGAAATTTTAGGTTCAACATTTTGAATACCCTCTTGAAAGAAAGATGGACCATTTTTGCCTAAATAAGCTTCCCCAATTATTTTCCCAGTTGGAGAATTATAATTAGGAAAACTAAAACTAATAGATTTATAGCCTAATTCTTTTAAAGCTCGAACTAAAATTTCTGTTTGAGTTTGTTTACCAGTATAATCAGAACCTTCAATAACAATTAATTTACCTTTACTCATAATATGCCTCATTACTCATAAATTTTAAAACGATTAGTTAGGGTTAAAACTTGTTCTTTAAGGCTCTCTAAAATTTCTAAATTATCTTTATTTTTTAAAGCTTGGCCAATAATATGACCAATTTCGATAAATTCTTGTTCTTTAAAGCCTCGGGTTGTCATTGCCGGTGTTCCTAATCTGATACCACTAGTTTTAAATGGAGATTCTGTTTCATTAGGAATGGTATTTTTATTAACCGTGATACATATTTTATCTAAAATAGTCTCGGCTTCTTTTCCTGTTATTCCAAAGGTTGTTTTAACATCAACAAGCATTAAATGATTATCGGTTCCTCCCGAAATTATTCTTAAACCCTCTTCTTTTAAGGTTGCAGCTAAAGCTTGGGCATTACTAATTACTTGTTGGGCATAATCTTTAAATTCCGGTTGTAAAGCTTCATAAAAGCATTCAGCCTTGGCCGCGATAACATGCATTAAAGGGCCTCCTTGAATACCAGGGAAAATCGTTTTATTAATTTTAGCCGCAATTTCTTCATTATTAGTAAGAATAAGTCCTCCTCTTGGACCTCGTAAAGTTTTATGGGTAGTTGAGGAAACTACATCGGCATATAATACCGGATTTTGGTGTAGACCAGCCGCGACTAAACCGGCGATGTGGGCCATATCTACGAATAATAATGCCCCGACTTCATCCGCAATATCGCGAAATTTTTTAAAATCTATCGCCCGAGAATAAGCACTTGCCCCCGCGACAAGCATTTGAGGCTTTTCTTTTAAAGCTAACTCTCTTATAGCATCATAATCTAACATTTCAGTTTCACTATTTAAATTATAAGGAATAAATTCATAATCTAAACCACTAAAATTAATACTATGGCCATGAGTTAAATGACCTCCATGGGAAAGATTTAAACCTAAAACTTTATCATGGGGTTTTAATAAAGCCCGATATACCGCCATATTAGCACTAGAGCCACTATGGGGTTGAACATTAGCATATTTAGCATGAAATAATTTAGTCGCATATTCAATTGCTAAATCCTCAATAGTATCGACATTAACACAGCCTCCATAATATCTTTTTCCCGAATAGCCTTCTGCATATTTATTAGTAAAAATACTACCTTGTAATTCTAAAATACTTGGAGAAACATAATTTTCCGAAGCAATTAACTCCACATTATTTTGTTGTCTTAGCTTTTCTTTTTCTAAAGCTTCTTTTATTCTTTTATCCATTTATTTTGCTCCTTTCTTAGCACTTTCATAAACGTTATTTAAAAGCATAGCAATAGTCATAGGACCTACTCCCCCTGGGACTTTCGTAATATAAGATACTTTATTTAGAACATTTTCAAAATCAACATCGCCACATAAATGATTATTACTGTCTCTATTAGTTCCTACATCAATAACAACAGCACCCTCTTTAATATATTCGGCCGTGATAAATTTAGGGACACCAATAGCTACGATTAAAATATCGGCGGTTTTAGTAATTTCGGGTAAATTTTTAGTTTGGGAATGAGCAATAGTTACAGTTGCATCTTTATTTAATAAAGCTAAAGCTAAAGGACGACCCACTATTTTACTGCGACCAACAACGACAACATGTTTACCTTGAACTGAGATATTTTCATGTTCAAGAAGCTTCATAATACCACTAGGGGTGGCCGCGATTAAACTTTCCCTATTGGAAGCAAGCATTCCCATATTATATATGCCAAAGCCATCAACATCGTGCTCAGGAGAAATAAAACTATTTAAATATTCTTCATTATACTTAGCAGGTACAGGACTTTGAATAATTATACCATGAATACTAGATGTCGCATTTAATTTTTTTAGGCAAGCAATAATTTCGGTTTCGTCTTCTGTGCCTTCAAAACGATAAAGCATTCCATTAATACCAATTTCTTCGCAAGCTTTTAATTTATTGCGAACGTATATTTCGCTAGCTTCATTATGGCCAATTAAAACAATAGCTAATCCGGGAGTAAATCCTAACTTAGCAATTTTTTCTTTTAAACTATCTCGTACCTCTTGAGCAATTTTTTTACCATCTATAATCATTTTATTTTCCTTTCTTTTATATATATTTTAAAATAAAGCTTCTTGTTTAGCTACTTTCAAATGTTCATAAGCTTTCTCGGTTGCGAGTCTTCCTCTTTGCGTTCTTTTAATAAAACCCTCCTGTAATAAAAAGGGCTCAACAACATCCTCAATAGTAGTGACCTCTTCCCCAATGGCGGTCGCAATAGTTTCAACTCCGACTGGTCCCCCATTAAATTTATTAATTAAGGCTTCTAAATACTCAATATCAATTTGGTCTAAACCATATTCGTCAACTTTAAGTCTTTTTAGACTATCTAAGGTTATTTCATGATTAATAGTATCTTCCCCTTTAACTAAGGCAAAATCGCGAACCCGTTTAAATAAACGATTAGCTACCCGAGGGGTTTTACGACACCGTTTAGCTATTTCTAAAGCCGCATCGTCAGTGATTTTCATATTTAAAACCCGACCCGTTCTTTTAACAATTTCTTGCAATTCTTCCGCTTTATAATAATTTAATTTAGAAACTATACCAAACCGGTCTCTTAAAGGACTAGATAAATCCCCAGCTCGGGTTGTAGCTCCGACTAAAGTAAAGGGAGGCAAGTCAATTTTAATACTCCGACTTTTACCATCAGTACCAATAATAATATCTAACTCAAAATCCTCCATCGCGGGATATAATATTTCTTCCACAAATTTTGGCATTCGATGGATTTCGTCAATAAATAAAACATCCCCCGGTTCTAAAGTAGATAAAACGGCCGCTAAATCGCCACTTTTTTCTAATGAAGGCCCACTTGCGGTTTTGATATTACTACCTAATTCATTAGCAATAATATGAGCTAAAGTGGTTTTTCCTAGGCCAGGAGGTCCATATAATAAAACATGGTCTAAAGATTCTTCACGCATTTTAGCTGCTTCAATAAAAATACGTAAATTTTCTTTAATTTCGTCTTGACCAATATATTCGTCTAAACTTAAAGGGCGAAGACTATTTTCGAAATTATCATTTTCTTGTTCTTCACTATTAACTAAGCGCTCTTTCATATTCTAAATCCTTTCTTTTTATATTATAAAAGGTATAATATTTTTATTTAAGCATTAATCTTAAAGCTTCTTTTATTTGTTCTTCTATATTTAAAGAAGCATTTACTTTAGGTAAAACTTTTTTAATTTCCGCGGTTTTATAACCTAAACTTTCTAAAACACTAACTAAATCGTCAAAATCACTAGAAATATTTAATTCTTCTTTTTTAGCTAGTTTACCTTTTAAATCAAGAATAATTTGCCGAGCTAACTTTTCGCCTATTTTAGGGAATTTAGTTAGATATAAAACATTTTCACGGTCGATGGCATCGACAATTCCGGCAATACTGCCCGTCGCAAGCATAGGCATCGCCATTTTAGGGCCTAAACCTTTAACATTAATAAGTTTTAAAAATAAATTTCGCTCTTCGATATTTTTAAAACCATATAAACTATATTCGTCTTCTTTAATTTGATTATAAAGATATACTTGGACCTCTTCGTTTAATTCAAAGCTAAAAGGATTAGCAACAAAAATAGTATAGCCTATTTTATTATTTTCTACGACAATATAATTACTTTCTTGGCTAACTACTTGACCTATTATATAATTTAGCATATTTACCACCTCTTTAATAATAGCATACAATTGTTTAAATGTATACCCTTTTAAGAAGAAAACTAACTTTGTTAGTTAGTTTAGTCTTCTATATCACTATCTTCGTAAGCTTCTATTTCGTCTAATATTTCATAATACATATTTTCAATTTCGGAATTAGTTTTATTTTTAACTAGTTCTTCACAATTTTTAAAGCCTAATCTCTGATAATGAGCAATAATTGCTTTTTCCTGTTCTTTTCTATTCATGCGTTCTCCTTTTATATATTTAAAAACGGCTTTTAAAAGCCATTTCAAACAAAACTGGTGTCCTGGGTGGGAGTCGAACCCACGAGCTTTGGCGTCGGAGGCCAACATTCTATCCAACTGAACTACCAGGACTTAGTAATATTTTAACACAAATTAAGAAGAAATTAAATGCCAAATTAATAATATAAAACAGAAAAAAGATTTTAGTTTTTAAGCTAAAATCTAATAATATCAAAAATAGTGATATAAATCATTAAAGCAATAAGTAAGAAGAAGAAAATAGTATGACATAGATTTTCGAATTTAGGATTGATAGGACTACCTTTAATTTTTTCAATAATTAAGAATAAAATATGACCACCATCAAAGGCAGGAATTGGTAAAATATTAATTAAACCAACATTTATACTTAATAAGGCGACTAAATAAATTATTTGTTGTAAACCATATTGAATACTGTCACCAACTACATGATATATACCAACCGGACCAGATAAATTATTTAAAGATATTTTACCAGTAAATAAATTTATGACCGTTAACCACATATTACTGATTAAACTACCAAATTTAGCAAAAGCATATTTAATACTGGCACCAAAACCTTTAGTAATTTCATTTTCAATACTGATACCAAATTGGCGAGTTTCTTCCCCAGTTTTTTCGTCTTTGATAATTTTAGGACTAACTTTATAAGTTTCAGTTTTATTATTGGTATGTTTAACTGTTATATCATAAGTATTGTCTTTTTCTTTTAAATAAAGACGAATTTGAGCAACATCCCATGTTTTAACTTTATGACCATTAACCGCGGTTATTAAATCACCTTTAGCAAGACCAGCTTCATAAGCCGGAGAATCTTCTAAAACATCGGCAATTTTAGGTTCTAAACTTTGTGCTCCCCAAATAAGGGCTAAGAAAAATAAAAGAACTATGGCTAATACAAAATTATTGAAAACGCCTGCGGCAAGAATTATTACTCTTTGCCACCATTTTTTATTACACATAAATTGGTCTTGAGGGATTTTTTTAGTATCGTCATCTTCGTAAACTTCTCCCGCCATAGAAACAAATCCACCAATTGGAAAAGCTCTAATATTATAATCTATACCATCTTTACCTTTAAAGGTTTTAATAATAGGCCCCATCCCGATAGAAAATTCATGAATATAAACTCCACTTTTTTTAGCAGTAATAAAATGACCAAATTCATGAACTAAAATAATTATTCCTAAAATAAATATTAATAATATTAATGTAATAAACCACATAATGTTTCCTCCTTAAAATAAACTATATAATAATAAATAACCAAGCATAATCGCAATAGTACTATCAAATCTATCTAATATACCTCCATGCCCGGGTATTAAATTACTAAAATCTTTAATATTATTTTCTCTTTTTAATTTACTAAATATTAAATCGCCAATTTGCCCAATTATAGATAATATTAAGGTTGCAAGAACAACTTTATAGGTTAAAGGGGCAACTAAATAATGATAAAAGATACTTGCTCCGGTAGTTCCAATAAGAGAACCAATAAGGCTTCCCTCAATAGTTTTATTAGGACTTACATGAGGGATTAATTTATGTTTACCTAAAAGACGTCCGCCAAAATAAGCAAAAGTATCGGTAAGAATAAATATTAAAATTAAATAAATAAATTTATATAAACTAAACATTCTAACAAAAATCATGGTATTAAATGCGGTTCCTAATAAAAGAATTGCTCCCACTAGGAAAAAACCATCAGTAATAGTATATTCATTATTCTTATAAAATAAACTAGCTCCTAAAATAAATAATAAAAGGAGAGCTATTCCGCGATAAGTTATTCCATACATAATAGAATAACTATCTTGAAATTCCGTAAGAACAAGTAATAATAAGCTTACCATACCTAAAAACTCAACAATAAAGGGAATGGGTTTATGACTCTGTTTTAAATCATATATTTCTTTTAAGCCAAGTAAGCTAATAATTCCAACACCTATTTTAAATATACTATGGCCATAATACACAATGGGAATAACTATAATAAGCATGACTATGGCACTAATAATTCTCTTTTTCATAATTCCTACTTTCTAAGTAAAGTATACTCTTTAAATTAGTATTAGTCAATATTTTGCAATAAAAAAAGAGCCTTAGCTCTTAAAAAGAATCAATGTTAACCTTAACTCTTTTAATTTTATTTAAATAAGCATGAGCACTAATAATAGTACGTAAAGCTTTAGCATTTTTACCACCTTTACCAATTATCGCACCCATATCTTTGTTAGAAACAAGTATTTCGACAATAGTTTCTTCTTCATTATCAAAACTACTTACTTTAACTAAATCTGGTTCTTGAACAAGATTTTTAATTAAATACGTCGTAAAATCTGTAATATTCATATTACTTACCTACTTTTTTTGCTTCGGCATATTTTTTAATAATGCCTTCTTTAGATAAAATGCTTCTTACAGTATCAGTAGGAATAGCTCCATTATTTAACCATTTTAAAGCTAGTTCTTCATTAATTGTCACATTACTATCTTTAGAAATAGGATTATATGTACCGATTGTTTCAATAAAGCGGCCATCTCTGGGACTATGAGAGTCAGCGGCAACAATACGGTAGAATGGTTTTTGTTTGGCACCCATTCTTTTAAGTCTTAATTTTACTGCCATTGGTGTTCCTCCTTTGTTACTACCATATTACCATAAATAATACTTGCTGTCAACCAAAAAAGGTTAACTTAAATAGTCAGGATTTATATTATCTACATCGTTAAGCTCATTTTCGTCAATATCATCTAAAACATCATAATCATCCGCGTCATCTTCGACACTTACTTTAAGCATGGTACTACCGACAATTTCGACCCCTAATTCTTTTTCAATAGTCATATTAACCTCGCCATTTTTAATAAAAACATCGGTAACAGTTGGTTGATTTAAACTGCGGACAATTATTTCTGATGCATCATTTAAGCTAGCACCATCTTTAAGTTTAATATTCATTTTATCGTTATAATTAAATCTTTTAGTAGTAACCGCGGTTTTAGTATCATTATTATAAGAGTACCAAACATTAACGTCAAAAGAACCAGCAATATTGACTATGCCATTTTGATTTCTTCCATCAAAAGTATGATTAATAACCCAACAACCTAAAACTGTATCAGGTGTTTCTTCAGGTTTTACAGTAAATTTTGAGGAACTATTTTTTTTAGCCTTCCCCACGACCGCCTTAGTAACTATCTCTTTATAACTTGCCATTTTATTCCTCCTCTACTCTAATCTATGCGAAAGCAGGATAAAAGTACACTTTTTTAGAAAAAAATATGGCTTAAATATCCCCTATTTGGTATAATTAAATTGGTGATATTATGGAGTGCATTTTTTGTAAAATTATAAATGGAGAAATTCCTAGTAAAGTAATATATGAAGATAATTTAGTCATGGTTATGATGGATATTAATCCAGTTAGTGATGGACATGTTTTAATTATTCCCAAAAAACATTATGAAGATTATTTAAATTTAGACGAAGATATTTTACAACATATATTTTTAGTTGCCAAAAAATTAGGCCCAACTTTAATGGATAAACTTAAGGCTAAAGCTTTAACATTACTGATAAATTATGGAGATAGCCAACAAGTTAAACATTTTCATTTACATTTAATACCGGATTATTTAGGACCTACAACAAAAGAAAATTTACAAGCTCTTGAAGATGTATATAAAATATTAAAAGATTAATTTATTTCATTAATAATAATATGATTAATAGTTATATTATTATTTTTTATAATGTCTTTTAATATTATAGGTTTAATATTATAATTAGCTAATTCATTAATATTTAACCATTTAAAATTTAAATGAATTAACCTGCCTTTATCATTTTCAATTAAACTATAATCATTTAAATTAGCAGTATTGATATCTTCTAAACCTACCTCATAATAAATACATATTTCTTGAACTTTTTGTTCATTTTTATTAATAAAGAAATTTTCAATAATACCTAAATATTTATTTATTTTTACTTTAAAACCTAATTCTTCTTCCATTTCCCTTAAAAGCGCAGTAATAGTAGTTTCGCCTAATTCAACATAGCCACCAGGTAAACAATAAAAATCGTCATTATTAGCTCTAACAAATAAAATTTTAGAATTATAAATTAATATACCCGCGACTCTAAATTTAAAATTACAGGTATTATTTTTAATTTTTATACTTTCTCGCATATATACCTCCTATTAAAATTATATCATAAAAAAGGTAGGTTTTACCTACCTAATGATAAATATCTTGTCTATACATGAATAAGAATGAAAAGCAGTATAGACAAGTTTTTTTATTATTTATTTAAAATAAATTATGATGGTATGTATGGGTCGTCAACTGTACCACTACCTGTAAAAGTTGTAGTAGCCTTCAGATTTATTACTGGACGCACACCACTAGTGCCGACCACGTAGCTCCAGCCGAGGGAGCCACTACCATACACACGGAACACGCCAGCATTACCGTCAGTGTCAAAGCCGCGCGGAGACATGGTCCAGTAGTAGTTCCCTGTGTATAACCAATAACCATAATTGTTCTGTCCTGCAAAGCCTCCTGCATATATTACCTCATCACTTGTTATGAGTCCTACTGGTACATCTAATGCTCTATTTCCAGTATCACTATCACTTGTTGTGAATAAATCTCTTGTTTTATTTTTACATTCAAATGTTGGTTTCTGTTCTTCTCCTATAGCTGCAAAGCTACTTAAACTATCACTTTTTGCTACTCTATCAAATGGGGCATACCATGTTGCATTTGTTCCATAGCCTAAATTGTTAAAACTTGAGCTTCCATGGGTAACTGTTGACTTTTCTCTATCATTACAAAAACCTGTCTCACCATCTATTAAACTTTTATCCATGACTGCACTAGTATACCACGTTTTTAATGCCCCTAATATTGTACTAGCTGTTGTGTTTTTATGAGCATTATTATATTTTTCTGTATCATTATTTCCACTTGGATTTA
>CANQYU010000026.1 GCA_947628145.1 uncultured Bacilli bacterium
ATTTAACCGAAGAAGAAGCTAAATTTCATCCTAAAAAAAATGTTTTAATGAAAGCTTTAGGCGCCGCGGAGAAATGCGAATTAGACGTATTTGATGTTGATGACCATTTAACTATTGACGGTATTCTTCTTTGTAGTGATGGCTTAACTAATATGTTAAGTACGGAACAAATCGAAAAAGTTCTAAATGACCCTGAGTTAGAAATTGAAGAAAAAGTGAGTAAATTAATTCGTAAATGTAATGCCCGAGGTGGCACTGATAACATTTCTGTTGCCTATCTCACATTAAACGAAGGGAGGGGTAACTAATGATTATGAAAGGTCAAAAAATTAGCGACCGCTACCAAATAATTAAATCTATTGGCGAGGGCGGAATGGCTAATGTATACCTAGCTTATGATACGATATTAGACCGTAATGTTGCTGTTAAAGTTTTAAGAGGCGATTTATCTAATGATGAAAAGTTTGTCCGCCGGTTTCAAAGAGAAGCTCTGGCTGCTAGTAGTCTATCTCATCCTAATATTGTAGAGGTCTATGATGTTGGCGAAGATAATGGCGAATATTATATTGTCATGGAATATATAGAGGGTAAACACTTAAAGACTTTATTAAAAAAACGAGGAAAATTAACTTTAAGTGAAGCTGTAGATATTATGCTTCAAATTACAGATGGAATGAGTGTTGCTCATGATTCTTATATTATCCACCGAGATATTAAACCGCAAAACATTATGATATTAGAAAATGGTTTAGTTAAAATTACTGATTTTGGTATTGCCATGGCCATGAACGCTACTCAACTTACTCAAACCAATTCCGTGATGGGAAGCGTCCATTATCTTCCCCCTGAACAAGCCAGTGGCCAAGGTTCAACTTTACAAAGTGATATTTATTCAATGGGTATTGTCTTTTATGAATTAATCACAGGTGAGCTTCCTTTTAAAGGCGATAATGCGGTAGAAATTGCTTTAAAGCATTTAAAAGAGCCTCTTCCGGATATTCGTGATAAAATTCCTAATGTACCTAATAGTATAGTGAATATTATCAAACACTCGACTGCTAAAAATCCTAAAAACCGTTATGATGATGCTCGTCAGATGCATGAGGATTTAAAAACTTGCTTAGACGAAGCGCGAATTAATGAACCAATTATTAGTTATAAATATTCGGAGACTGATACTGACGATACCAAAATAATGAAAATGGTCAAGAAAGAAAAGGCTCCTTTAGAAAATCAAGAAACTGAAAAGAAAGAAGAAGTTATTGCTAAGCAAATAACAGGTGACGATTTGAAAAAACAAAATAGATTATTAATTATTTTAGCTTTTATATTTACTGGACTTGTAGTTGGCATTACCTCCATAGTTATATTAATGCCTATTATAACCAATAGTGGTAAACAAGCGACTATTCCTGATGTTTCCAATTTAACTGTTGAGGCCGCGATTAAGAAATTGCAAGATAAAGACTTTGTGGTCGCGGATGAACGAATAGAACGTTCTTCTTCCGAAATACCCGAAGGTAAAGTAATTGGAACTAATCCTAGTATTGGTTTAAAACGTAAAAAGGGCACAGAATTAAGACTTATTGTATCTATTGGTGATGCCGAAATAACTATTGAAGATTATACTAATGAAAGTTATCTTGAAATTAAAGGTAAATTAGAAACTTTAGGTTTAAATGTTCTTATTGAACGTAAAGAGGTCGACGAAAATGGGGAAATTGAATATGAAGATGGTAAAATAATTGCTCAATCCGTGGAACCAGGCCAAAGATTATCTAAGGGTGATAGTATTACTTTATTTATTCCAGATATCTTTAGTTTTTATCCTGATTTTACTAATGGCGATTATACAACGGAAGATGTGGAAGATTTTGCGGATACTTACGAATTAAATTTGGAAATTGAATACGTTCAAACTGACGACCACGAACCAGGCACCATTTATTATCAATCTCGTCCTGAGGGTTATAAAATCGTCGCTGGTCAAAACTTTAAAATTCGTGTTGCCCAAGTCGTGGAAGAAACCGAAAATGAAGACTTTTATGAGGGATTAGAATAAAATGTTAAAGGGTCGAATTATTAAAAATATCAGTAATACTTATACCGTTTTAAGTAATCATACCCTATATGAATGTACACCGAGGGGTAAGTTTCGTAATGTTGGACTTACTCCTCTTGTTGGTGATGAGGTAGAATTTGACGAGGAACATAATTATATATTGAATATTTTACCCCGTAAAAATGTTTTAGAACGTCCTAGTATTAGCAATATTACCCATGCCCTTATTGTTACCAGTCTTAAAAATCCCGACCTTTCTTTAAATTTATTAGATAAAGAAATAAGCTCTATTATCCTTGCTGGAATTACCCCAGTTATTTGTTTTACTAAACTAGATTTAGTTGAGTCTGAAACTTTAAAAGAGTTAGCTTCTTTACGTAAGTATTATGAAAAAATTAATATTAAAACTTTTACTAATAAAGATTTAGAAAGCCTTGTTAAATTTTTAAAAAATAAATATGTTGTTTTAACTGGTCAAACGGGCGCAGGTAAATCTCGTTTAATTAAATCATTAGCTCCCGAGACTAATATATCTATTGGGGAGGTAAGTCTTGCTTTAGGTCGGGGAAAACATACCACGAGACATACTGAATTTTATCGTATAAAAGACATCTTTATCGCTGATACTCCCGGTTTTTCTAGTTTAGATTTAACTAAGTATAGTCCGGAAGAAATAAAAAATACTTTTCCTGAATTTTTAAAATATTCTTGTGAGTATCGGGACTGCAACCATTTAAAAGAACCCTATTGTGGAGTAAAAGAAGCTTATCAAAAGGGTGAAATCTTAAAATCTCGTTATGAAAATTATTGTAATTTTTTAAGTAGGTGATATTATGCAAATCTCAGTTTCCTATCTAACTAGTTTTTATAGTAAAGAAAAAACAATAAATTTAATTACCAAAACTACGGCGGATTATCTTCATGCCGATTTAATGGATGGTTTATTTGTTGCTAATAAAAATTTTAATATTAATGAAATTGTTCCTTTATTAAAAGAAACTAAAATCCCTTTAGATATTCATTTAATGGTTTTAGACCCAATAATATATATCCCCATATTAAAAGAATTAAAGCCTGAATATATAACATTTCATTTAGAAGCTACTAAAGATATTATTAAGACTATTCAAGTATTAAAAGAAGCCCATATTAAAGTAGGTTTATCTTTAAAACCCGAAACAGAAATTTTAGAATTAATGCCTTATTTATCTTTTATTGATTTAGTTTTAGTTATGAGTGTTGAACCCGGCGCGGGGGGTCAAGAATTTTTACCTAATACTCCTGAACGTTTAAAAACTCTTTTAAATTATCGGGAAAAATATAATTTAAACTTTAAAATTGAGGTAGATGGCGGCATTAATAATAATACAATATCTTTAATTAAAGAAGCTGATATAGCCGTGGTTGGTTCTTATATTTGTAAAGCTAAAAACTATGAATTACAAATTACCAAACTAAAAAACATTATTAATGATATTGACTATTTATCATAAATACTATATAATTAAAATGCAAAACATAATGTAATACATTTATTTTGCTTTCTCAAGAAAAATTTAAGTTCTAGAGAAAATGTTTCAAATTTCATACGTGGGAACTTCATTCTTTCCCACTTTTTGTTTGGCAAAAAAAGGAATATTTGATATAATTACATATACAAGGTGAAGTAGTAAATGAAATTAAGTGATATCAATAAAAATGAATTAAGTCCTATGATGCAACAATATGTTGAAATAAAAGAAAAATATCCAGAGGAATTATTATTTTATCGTTTAGGTGATTTTTACGAATTATTTTTTGAAGATGGTATTATTGCCTCTCGGGAATTAGAATTAACTTTAACTGGTAAAAATGCGGGTTTAAAAGAAAGAGTTCCTATGTGTGGTGTTCCTTTTCATAGTGTTTCTCCTTATATAGAAAAATTAATTGAAAAAGGTTATAAAGTAGCCATATGTGAACAATTAGAAAATCCTAAAGATACTAAAGGGATGGTAAAAAGAGGGGTAGTCGAGGTTATATCTAAAGGCTCTATTGTTAATCTTGAATTATTAAGTGAGCATGATAATAATTATATTGCCTCTGTTTTAGATTTAGAATATTTATATTTATTAACTTTTGCTGATATTTCCACGGGTGAATTAAAAAGTTTAAATGTTCCCCATAATAAAGAAAAACTAATTAATGAAATTCTTCAATTAAATATTAAAGAGGTAATCTTATCTGATAATAAAGATGTTGAATTAATTAATACTCTTAAAAATACTTATAGTATTGAAATATCATTCAGTAATGAATATTTAAAAGAAGGCTACGAAAATTTATTAAGTAGTATTACTATTCCTTATGTAAAAGATGGAATAAGACATTTATTATATTATTTAGTTGTAAGAGAATTAAAAGATTTAAGTCATATTTCTAGTGTTACTATTATCAATAAAAATGATTATTTAGAAATGGATATTCATACTATCCGTAATTTAGAGTTAACCGAAACATTAAGATTAAAAGAGCGGACTTATTCTTTGCTTTGGCTTTTAGATAAAACTAAAACCGCGATGGGTTCTCGAAAATTAAAATCATGGCTTTTAAATCCTTTAAGAAATAAAACTGATATTGAAGCTCGTTTAACTAAAATTGAAACTTTAAATAATGAATTTATTTTAAAAGACGAATTACGTGGTTTATTATATGAAATATATGATTTAGAAAGACTATGTGCTAAAGTTATAACTGGTAATTTAAATGCTCGGGATTTATTACAAATCAAAAATTCTTTAGGAGTTCTTCCTCGTATTAAAGATATTATCGAAGAATTAAAATTTCCTTATGACCTAAAAACTCATGAAAATCTATATGAACTTTTAGAAAGAAGCATATATGAAAATCCTCCTTTAAGTATTAAAGAGGGTTATCTAATTAAAGATGGTTATAATAAAGAATTAGACGAATTAAAAAGTATTAGAACCGGTGGTAAAGACTTTATCGCCGAATTTGAAGCCAAAGTTAAAGAAGAAACCGGTATTAAAAATTTAAAAGTAGGTTTTAATCGCGTATTTGGTTATTATATTGAGGTATCTAAAGGCCAAGTAAAAGAAATAAGTGATAGTTTAGGTTGGGAAAGAAGACAAACTCTTGCTAATTGTGAAAGATTTATTTCTCCGGAATTAAAAGAAAAAGAGTCTTTAATTTTAAATGCTGAGGAAAAAATATTTGAATTAGAATATAATTTATTCTGTGAAATTAGAGATATTTTTAAAAAAGAGGTTTTAAATATCAAAGAAACTGCCAATATTATTAGTGAAATAGATGCTCTAACCTCTTTATCGGTTTGTAGTGAAGAATATAATTTAGTAAAACCTACTTTAAATGAAGAAGGCACTCTAGAAATTATCGAAGGTCGCCATCCCGTTATTGAAGAGGTAAGTCAAAGTAGCTATGTTCCTAATGATGTTATAATGAATCCTGATACAGATGTTCTTCTTATCACTGGTCCTAATATGAGTGGTAAATCTACTTATATGCGCGAGACTGCCATTATTTGTATTATGGCGCAAATGGGTTCTTTTGTCCCCGCTAAAAAAGCCAATTTACCTATTATAGATAAAATATTTACGCGAATTGGGGCCAGTGACGATATTGTAAGTGGAGAATCTACATTTATGGTGGAAATGAAAGAAGCTCGTCGGGCTTTAGTTAATGCTACATCTAAAAGTTTAATTTTATTTGACGAATTAGGTCGTGGTACTGCGACTTATGATGGAATGAGTTTAGCTCGGGCTATTTTAGAATATGTTGCTAAAAATATTAAATGCAAAACTTTATTTTCGACCCATTACCATGAATTAACTAGTTTAGCGCATGAATTTTCTAATATTAAAAATGTGCACGTCGCTGCCAAAGAAGAGGGGAATATAATTACTTTTTTACATAAAGTTGAGGATGGCCCTGCCGATAAAAGTTATGGTATTCATGTGGCGAGATTAGCTCAAATGCCCGAAGAATTATTAAAAAGAGCAAGTGAAATCTTAAATAGCTATGAACATCAAAAAGAGCCTAAAATTGAAAATGTTCAATTAGCCATGGATTTCCCTCAACCAACTAAGGATGAACTACGCGAAAAATTACATAGTTTAGACCCTCTCCATATGACCCCGATTGAAGCTATTAATGCTTTATTTGAGTTAAAAGAATTAGAAAAATAGCCGAATATAAGCTATTTTTCTTTTAAACTTTTAAAAAGCCCAAAAAAACCTTTTAATTAATTCAAAATTAAGATATAATTAAAAAAGGTGATACAAATGGCCTTAACCAGAAGTGAATTAAGAGAAAAAATAATGATTATCCTTTATCAATATGATTTAATGAGTTCTAATAATGTTTCTTGCAATATAGAAAATATCATGGCTGATAATATGGAGGTAGCTAATGATTTTGTTAAAGATATGGTTTACGGAGTAATAACTTATAAAGACGAATTAGATAAATTAGCTAATAAATATATGGTTAATTGGAATATTTCTCGTATAGATAAAACTGGCGCGGCTATTCTTCGTTTAGCTTTATATGAATTAAAATATACTGATACTCCCGAAATTGTCGTTATTAATGAAGCGGTGGAATTAGCAAAAAAATATAGTGACGATTCTGTGCGTAAAATAATTAATGCTGTTCTAGATAAAATAACTAAAGAATAAACTTTTTAATTAGAAAAGAGGTGTTTACATGCAAGAAAAATATTTAAAAATAAGTGAATTAAATACTTATATTAAAAGTATTTTTGATGAAAATCCTTATTTAAATAAAGTTTATTTACGAGGCGAAATCTCTAATTTTAAAAATCATTCGCGTGGCCACCTTTATTTTACTTTAAAAGACGAAACGTCTAGAATTAATGCTGTCATGTTTTATTCAAGTGCTATTACTTTAAAATTTGCTCCCGAGGATGGCATGAATGTTTTAGTGGAAGGTCGTATTTCTTGTTATCCTGCTCAAGGAACTTATCAAATATATGTTGACAAAATGGAACCGGATGGCCTAGGAGAACTTTATGTTAAATTTGAAGAATTAAAAGAAAAATTATCTAAAGAAGGCTTATTTTTACCAGAACATAAAAAACCAATTCCACGTATTCCCAAAAGAGTAGGTGTTATAACTGCGCCAACTGGGGCTGCGATTAAAGATATTATTTCGACTATTAAAAGAAGATTTCCAATTTGTGAAACTATTCTTTTTCCCGCTTTAGTCCAAGGTAAAGATGCCGCCCCTGATATTGTGCGTCAAATAAAAGAAGCCGATAGTGGGCTCTATGATTTAGATGTTTTAATTGTCGGAAGAGGGGGCGGCTCTATTGAAGACTTATGGGCTTTTAATGAAGAAATCGTCGCTCGAGCTATATATGAAGCAAAAACACCTATTATTAGTGCGGTTGGCCATGAAATAGATTTTACCATCGCCGATTTTGTCGCCGATATGCGAGCACCCACTCCAACTGGCGCGGCCGAAATGGCTGTTCCAACTACGACCGAAATTAATAATATGTTAAATTCTTATGAAATAAGATTAAATGAATTTATAAATAATTTACTCCATAAAGCTAAATTACGAATAGATAATATTACTAGTTCATATATACTTAAAAACCCTTTATCTTTATATGAATTAAAAGAACAAAAACTAGATAATTTTATGGATATTTTAAATAATAATATTTTAAAAAGACTTGCTAATTATAAATTAATATTAAATAATTTAAAAGGCTCATATATCTTAAAAAATCCTTTAAGCTTATTTGAAAGCGAAAAAGAAAAACTAATTTATAGTGAAAAAAACTTATATCATAATATTCATAATATAATATTAAAAAATGAACATTCCTATGAAATGTTACTTAATACTTTAAAATTAGTAAATCCTTTAAATATCTTAGCCCAAGGTTATTCTTTAGTAACAAAAGAAAATACATTAATTAAAGATAGTAATAACTTAAAACCGAAAGATATAGTTAATATAAAATTTGCTAAAGGTAAAGTTAAAGCTGAAATAAAGGAGGTTTTAAATGAATAGTTATGACGAATTAATAATTAATTTAAATACTATGTTAAATAATGCCAAAAAAGAAAAAAGTTCTTTAGAAGAAGAGCAAAAAATATTATTACAAGAAAAAGAAGAATTAGAAAATGCTTATCGTATTAATAATCAAAAACTTAATAAATTAAAAGAAATAGAAAAAATATTAAAAGAATTCACTGTTTCCTTTGATGAACCTATTTTTAAATTTAAATTAATTGCTTTTCTTATTTTATTTGCCGGGGCTTCCACCGGTCTTCATTTATTAAATTTAGACCTTGGTTTAAGTTTTATAATTGGTGGCTCTCTTGTCGGTTTAGGTTTAAATTATAAACTAACGTCTAAAAAAATAAGAGCTATTCTTTTAAATAATACTCCCGACGAAATTGCCGAAGAAATAACCGCGACGGAAGCTTTAAATACTTGTATTGAAAAGAAAATAGCCCTAAATAAACCTTTATTATCCGAGGTTAATATTCGTTTAGCGAAAAATGAAGAACATATAAAAGCTATTGTAAATGCCATATTTGAAGTAGCTAAAAGAAAAGAGAAAGCAATAAATCGAGTTAAAAATAATACTTTTGATAAGTTATTAAATGACGAATATCAAAGTCATGATGTTATGAAGCTAGAAAGAAAAATGCATGAATTAGAAGGAGAATAAATATGGAAAAATCATTTGAAGATGCCTTAAAAGAACTAGAGGCAATTGTAAAAGAATTAGAAAGTGGAAATGTCGAACTAGATAGTGCCATCGATAAATATACAGAAGCTATGAAATTAGCTAAATATTGTAGTGAAAAATTAAATAGTGCTACTGAAAAAGTAAATAAAATTTTAACTGAAAATAAAGAATTAGTTGATTTTGAAATAAGTGATTAAGATGGAGGAATTAATATTAAAATATAAAGCTCTAATTAATAAATATCAAGGCTTAGAATGTAATCGTCTTAATATTATAAATAATCTTAATCATAAAATAGCTAATATAAAAGGGGAAATAGAAACTACTAAATTAAAATTAAATAATTTAAATAATTCTTTAATTGAAACTGAAGAAGCCGAAAATTTAGTTAAAAAATTCGATAAATATTTTATAGTTGGTTTATTAATTGGTTTAATTTTAGCTTCTTTAAATGGCACATTAAATATAATTAATCTTAAATATGCTCTTATTAATTTAGGTATTACTTTTACTCCTATAATTATATCTATTGTTTGTTTTCTTGCTAAATATAAATTTATCCCTAAAAATAAAAAAAATTATAGTTTATTAAATAAACAAAATATAAAATTGGAAATAAAAGATACTAAAAAAAACTTAAATAAATTATTAGAAGAAAAAAAATCTTATGAAGAAACTCTAGAACAAGAAAAAAGTAATAATATTTATATAGAAGCTGTTACTAATTTAGAGTATTTAATTGTTTATTTGTCTCAGTATGAAGAAAATCCTAGTCTTTATATTCAAATAAATAATGAATTAGAAAATAATCCTCATAATATTAATTCATTAAAAAATACCGTTTTGTCTTTAAGGAGGAAGAAAAATGAGTGAAATAAAAGATATAACATCTCGTGATGTTGATTTTGCCAAATGGTACACCGATGTCGTAACTAAAGCTAATTTAGTTGATTATTCAACAGTTAAAGGTAGTATGATAATTTGTCCCTATGGTTATGCTATTTGGGAAGAAATGCAAAAAGTTCTTGATAAAATGTTTAAAGATACTAGTCATGAAAATATGCAAATGCCTTTACTTATTCCGGAAAGTTTATTAAATATTGAAAAAGAACATGTCGCCGGTTTTGCTCCTGAGGTTGCCTGGGTAACTCATGGTGGTAAAGAAAAATTAGACGAAAGATTATGTATAAGACCTACTAGTGAGGTATTATTCTGTGATTATTATAAAAAAATAATTAAATCTTATCGTGATTTACCCAAACTTTATAATCAGTGGTGTACTATAGTTAGATGGGAAAAAACCACCCGACCTTTTTTAAGAAGCCGAGAAATTTTATGGCAAGAGGGTCATACCATGCATGCGACTAAAGAAGAAGCTTTAGCTGAAACTTTAAGAATGCTCCATATCTATGAAGATTTTCAAAAAAATTATTTAGCAATTCCAGTTATTGTTGGTAAAAAAACTGAAAAAGAAAAATTTGCCGGCGCCGTGGCTTCTTATTCTCTCGAAGCTATGATGTATGATGGAGTTGCTCTTCAAAATGGAACTAGTCATTATTTTGGGAATGGCTTTGCAAAAGCTTTTGGCATTGAATTTTTAAATAAAGATAATAAATTAGAAACTCCCTATCAAACCAGTTGGGGAGTGACAACAAGAATGATAGGCTCTCTTATTATGGTGCATGGAGATGACCGAGGCTTAGTTTTGCCTCCTAAAATAGCTCCGACTAAAGTTATTATTATTCCCATTGGCACGAGTAATGAGGTAAATGAGGCTTTAAATACTTTAGAAGAAGAACTAAAAGAGGCTGAAATCACTTATAAAATCGATAATTCTCCTAAAACTCCAGGCTTTAAATTTGCAGAAGCTGAAGTAAAAGGTTATCCTATTCGTTTAGAGGTTGGTCCAAGAGATTTAGCCGAGAATATGTTTACAATTGTTAGACGAGATACTTTAGAAAAAATAAGAATTCCTAAAAATGAACTTATTTCTAAAATAAAAGAAATATTTAAAGTTATGCAAGAAGATATGTATAATAAAGCTTTAGAAAGAAGAAATTCTATGATTTATGAAGCTCATGATTATCAAGAATTTACCTCTATTGCTTTAAATAAACCGGGATTTATTAAAGCAAATTGGTGTGGCGATGAAGCTTGCGAAAATAAAATTAAAGACGACTTTAATATGAAATCTCGGTGTTTAATTGAAGATGAAGAAATAATTGGTAATTGTGTTTGTTGTGGTAAAAAAGCCGAGAAACGTTTATATTTTGGCCGCCAATACTAAAAATTACCAATATCCAGATATTGTAAACTTATAAACTATAAATAAAACCATACTAATATTGGGTGAAATAGTATGAAAAAGTTTATAGTTTTTTTAATGATTTTAAGTTTTCCTTTAAATGTTTTAGCTTATTCAAGCAAAGTATATTTAGGGGGTGAAACTATTGGTATAGATATTAAGTCTACAGGTGTTATAGTTATAGGCTTTTATAAAGTAAATGGTAAATATCCCACCACCTCTTTAATCGAGGGAGATATTATTACTAAAGTTGAAGATACTAATATAACTAATATTAAAGAATTAACCACGGCCATTGAAAATAATTTAAATAAAGAGGAAATAATCATTACTTATATGCGAGGCAATAAAACTAAAACGACTAGTTTAAAAATAGCTCTAGAAAATAATTTATATAAAACAGGTTTATATGTTAAAGATAATATTACCGGAATTGGAACTCTTACTTTTATTGACCCTGGAAACAATACTTATGGAGCCTTAGGCCATGAAATCGTGGAGGTTAATACCTCTAAAATTATTGAAGTTAAATCCGGGACTATTTTTGAAAACAGTATTACTAGTATTGATAGTAGTAGGGATGGCGAACCCGGTAGTAAGAATGCTAAATTTTATTATCAAAACTTATATGGCGATATTAAAAAGAATACTAAATATGGTATTTATGGTACTTATAGTGCTAATTATAATAAAAATTCTTTAATCAATATCGCGGAACCTGAAGAAATAAAATTAGGGGAAGCTACTATTTATACCGTTTTAAATAATGAAGAGGTCGAAGCTTTTACTATTAATATCACGAAAATAAATAAAAATAGTGAAACTAAAAATATGGCTTTTGAAATAACTGATACCCGCCTTTTAAATAAAACGGGAGGCATAGTGCAGGGTATGAGTGGTTCTCCCATAGTTCAAAATGGTAAATTAATCGGGGCTGTAACTCATGTTATTACCGATAATGTTAAAACAGGATATGGAGTATTTATTACTAAAATGTTAGAAGAAAGCGAAAAATAGCTTTCTTTTTATTTAGTTATTAATTTTTTCTAAAAATCTCTAAAAAAGAGGTTAGGTTCTCTCGACAAATACCTCCAATATATGATACAATATAATCGGGAAGTGACTATTATGTCGAAGACAACTTTTATTTTAATTGGTATTCTTTATTATATTCTAACGGTTGTTATTATCATCCTTGTTTTAAACTGGTTAAATAAAAGAGAAGAAAAGAAATATAAAAATGAAATAACGACTTTAGAAAGAGATAAAAATTTAATTGTTGGAGCTTCTATTTTATCCGAATTAAATAAAGTTGGAGCTTTAATTAATAATGAAATAATGCAAAAAAAATATGATAATTGGCTTTCTCGTTTAAAAGAAATAAAAGAAATTGAAATTCCTAAAATAACTGATGCTCTAATCGAAATAGAAGAAACTTTCGAAAATAAAGATTATACTAATTTAAAAACTAAAATAGCCGCTTTAGAATTAGAAATTGCTTATGTTAAAACTAAATCTAATTTCTTATTAGACGAAGTAAAAGAAATAACTTTAAGTGAAGAAAAAAATAGAGAAACTATTACTAAATTAAAGGCAGATTATCGGAGTATTTTAACTAAATTTAATTCTAATAAAGAAGAATATAGTGAGGTTATAAAACCATTAGAATTACAATTTGAAAACGTTGATAAATTATTTAGTACTTTTGAAATAGCGATGGACAATAATGATTATACCGAAGTAGGAAAAATTGTTAAAGCTATCGATGATACTATTGGTAATTTAAAAATAGTTATTGAAGAAGCTCCTTCCATTATTCTTATGGGGAAAAAATTAATTCCTAGTAAAATTGCTGATATTACTAAAATTGCTGAAAAAATGACTAAAGAAGGCTTTAATTTAGAATATTTAAATATCGAATATAATATTACCGAAGCTGATAAAAAAATTAATGATGTATTTGGTCGTTTAAATGTTTTAAATCTTGAAGATAGTGTTTTTGAATTAAAAACTATATTAGATTATTTTGATTCTTTATATCATAATTTTGATAAAGAGCGTCTATCCAAAAGAATTTATGAGGATTTTGAGCGCAGTATTTTAATTAAAGTAACTAAAACTGAAAAAATTATTAATGATTTAAATAAAAAAATAGATGTTTTAAAATATAGTTATGATTTAATGGATGAAGATTTACAAGTTTTAACTACTTTAAATACCGAAATTACTAATATTAAAGAAGATTATCATAAAGTTGTTTCTCTTCATCGTCGCAATAGTTTTGCTTATTCACGTTTAGCGAAAGAAATGGAATTAGTAAATGCTAATTTAGTGAAGACTGAAGAAAAATTAGAGCAAACTTTATTATCATTAAGTAGTTTAAAAGAAGACGAAAAACGAGCTCGAGAACAATTAGAAGAAATCAAGAAAATCTTAAATCAAGCTAAAAATAATATGAAGAGCTATAAACTACCGGTAACTCCAAAAAACTTTTATGTTGAACTATCCGAGGCAGCGAGTGCTATTGAAGATATGGTGGATGAATTATCTAAAAGACCAATATCTATTAAAACTTTAAATACTCGGGTTGATACAGCTCGTGATTTAACTTTTAAAGTTTATAATACTACTAAAGAAGCTATTAAAACTGCCAAAATGGCTGAGACTGCCATTGTATATGGTAATCGTTATCGTCCTATTTATAAAGATGTGGAATTAGGCTTAATTAAAGCCGAAACAGCTTTTTATAAAGGCAATTTTAAACTAAGTCTGGAGCAGGCTATAAATGCTATCAATATTGTGGAACCCGGTATTCATAAACGCTTAATCGAGGAATATAAATGATAACTTTAAAAGAATACTTTAACAAAATAAAAAAAGAAGAAGCCTATGATTTTTATCAAAGAATATGCCCCAAACCAGAAGAATATGCTAAAATAACGCGAGCTCAAATATATCATAATATTATTAAACTTTATATTGATGACCCCGAAATTATTTTACGTTTATGTAATGTTGAAGAAATAAATATTTTAAAAATGCTTTTAGAAGAAAATATTTCTAAAAAAAATAATGGTTATATTGAATATTTATTAATAAATACTCTTGAAAGTAATTATTTAATATTTTCAAATAATAATGAATATTATCTTCCTGAAGATTTAATTAATCCTGTTAAGATGGCTATTAATCTATATAATGAAGAAGAATATTCTTTAAAAGATGTTACTGATAGTGTTATTTTAGGCTTAGTAAGAATTCATAATGTTTTAACTATTCCCGAAATGTTTCAATATTTACAACAATATAATATTATCTTTGAAGAAAATAGTTTTAAAACCTATTTAAAAAATAGTTTACGCAATAATAATAAAATAGCCCTTATTCATTATAAAAAAGAAAGCTATTTAATTTCTTTAGAACATCAATATTATAAGGAAATAATTCCTTTAAAAGCAAATAACATCCCCAACCATGGTACTCTTGAAGAGGTTATTAGTGTTGGTAAATATAAAATTAATTTATTTAAAGAACCTATATTTAATTTTTTATGTTACTTAGAACATCATTTAGAACCTAAGTATATTGATATAATAATTGATGACCTTATTCTTTATGCTGGTTTTGATTTAAATAATCCGGAAGCTTTAGAAGCTATATCTGGCCAAATCCCGGAATTACAAGAAATGCTCAAAAAAGTTCTTATTTATTTTCCCTGTTGGCTTTATAATGGCGAAACTAAAGCAACCATGTTAAATGCTAAGTAAATGTTAATCATTAGTTAAAATGTATACGATTTGTGTAAAGATGTACTTTGTTTAAACAAGTATTTTAAATAATTAAAA
>CANQYU010000027.1 GCA_947628145.1 uncultured Bacilli bacterium
CTCTATCAGCATCAATATATAAGTTATTAGAATTAAATCTTCCTCCCGAAATAATAAGTGGTGTTCTTGCTTCATCTATTAAAATAGAGTCTACCTCATCGACAATACAAAAATTAAGTGGTCTTTGAACCCGATTACTCGCTTGAGCGACCATATTATCTCTTAAATAGTCAAAACCAATTTCATTATTAGTTGAATATAAAATATCGGCATTATAAGCATCTTGTTTTTCTTTAGGACTTAATTCTCGCATATTAAGACCCACACTAAGACCTAAGAAACGATAAATATTTCCCATCCATTCAGAGTCTCTCTTAGCTAAGAATTCATTGGCTGTAACTACATGTACTCCTTTTCCTGTTAAAGCATTTAAATAAGTTGGCATAGTCGCCGTTAAAGTTTTACCCTCTCCAGTTTTCATTTCGGCAATATTACCAAAATGAATAGCTAAACCTCCAAGTATTTGCACATAATAAGGTTTTTCGCCAATTACTCTATAAGCGGCTTCTCTAACAACCGCAAAAGCTTCCACAATTAAATCATCTAATGTGGCTCCTTTTTCTAATCTTTCTTTAAATTCTATTGTTTTATGAGCTAATTCTTCGTCAGATAATTTTTGCATATCTTCATCTAAAGCCACAATTTTATCTGCTAAAGCTTCAAATCTTTTTAATTCTTTATACTCGGTATCAAAAAGTTTACGTAAAAATCCCATGTATTTCACCTTCCATAAATAGAATTATAACATAATTCCTAGTTCAGTACAAATCTTTTGAACTATTTTTCCAAAGAAAAAGGGCTTAAGCCCTATTTAACATTAATTATTCCAAAATTTCCATCACGTCTTTTATACATAACAGAAACACATTCTTCATCCACGTTCTTAAATACAAAGAAATCATGATTTAAAAGTTCCATTTGAAGCATTGCTTCTTCTTCATCCATTGGTTTAGTATCAATGTTTTTTCTTTTTACAATTTTTTCTTCTTCTTCCTCATCGTCATCAACTTCAAAATCTGTATTTATATCTAGTTGAATAACATTTTTATACTTATTATTAAGTCTTGTTTTATTTTTTCTAATTTGTCTTTCTAGTTTATCAATTACTAAATCTATGGCCGCATATAAATCATCATGTTTTTCTTCAGCTCTTAAAGTAAATTTATTAGTAGGCACAGTAACCTCAATTATTTGTTCATTATTTCTTACTCTAATAATTACTTGAGCCTTAATATTACTAGCTGAATCAAAATATTTATCAAGCCGTCCTAACTTATTAATTACATAATCTTTAATCGATTTTGTAACTGTTATCTTATCCCCTCTTATCTGTAGTTCCATATATATTCACCTAACCTTTAAATAATTATATCATGAAAACATTAAAAAAACTACTAAATTAAATAGTAGTTAGTTCTTTTTCACAAACATCAACTGCTTGTAAACCCTTTGAAGTTTCAATAAGTTTAAAATCAACTATTGAGCCTTCCTTTAAAGTTTTGTAGCCATCTTTCACGATATTAGAGTAATGAACAAAGATATCTTCTAAGTCTTCATATTGAATAAAGCCATATCCTTTTTCATTATTAAACCACTTAACTTTACCTTGCATATCACACCTCGCCTTTCTACTTCATATTAAAAATAACATACAAGCTACCCCCAACTCAATAAAAATCGTTCGACAAATTTCGCATTATCGAGCGCTCTTCATTATTAAGTCACTCCAAAGATATCATATTTAAAAAAGATTTTAAACTACTATGTCTAAAAACTTTAATATTATGTTTAAAAAAACTCAAATCTAATTCCTTAAAATATAAAAAGAATTTTAAAACTTAAAATCGGTTACTTTGAGCAAACGATATATCTTCTAAGCCAATATTAAGTTATACTAATTTTGTCGTAAAGGAAGTACCCAAATGAAAGAAAAATTTATTAGTAAAAGTATAAATTTTATAAATAAATATGAAAATTGTAATGACTTAAAATTAATAAAACTAAAATATGGGTTAGAAGGAATATATAATCTAATTATAAAAATGGTCGTGGTATTTATTATAGCCCTTCTTTCTAAAACAATGGCGATAACTAGTTTATTTTTATTATTTTATGCCGGTATTAGAACTTATAGTTTTGGCTGGCATGCTAAAACTAGTTTAGGGTGCTGGATTACGACAATCTTAATTTATAATGTTATACCTATTATATTTGGTAATTTAACTATTCCTAAAATAGCGGGTTATATCATTTTATTAATGGCTGTTCTCTCTATGCTCATATGGGCTCCGGCCGATACTCCCAAAAGGCCATTAATTCATGCCGATAAAAGAATGCAAGCTAAAAAAATTTCTGTTTTTATTAGTATCATTTATATTTTAATATATACCATTAGTAAAAACAGTTTAATAAATAATGCGTTAATTTATGCAACCTTAATTCAAACAATATTAATTAACCCTTTAATTTATAAAATTACCAATACTAGATTTAACAATTATAAATATTATAAAAAAAATATTTAATATGGTTTAAATTTTTTAATATAGATTTAAACAAATAAGAATAAAAAGGAGGTAACATACATGGAATTTTTAGCTAACTTATTAAGTACTGCTGCTGTAAATGCATCTGCTGACAATCGTACATATTGGTTTATTTATGATGAACCAGAATGTCCACAAGAATTATTATAATATTATTATAATTTAAAAGCACGTTACAAAGACGTGCTTTTTTAATCCGTTATTTTCTTTTTAGCTGTAATTTTTGAAACAAAGAAATTTTCCACAACTTTTACCTCTAAACTAGCTTCATTATTTCTAAATGCGGAAAATAATCCAATTCCATGTTTCTTACCTTTAGTTGTATAATTTTTACTACCTAAATCATCTATATTAATTGCATTACTAAAAGTATTTCTAATTTCTGTAACAATAGCTTCGTTATCATCATAAATATTAACCACAACTATCTTCTTATCACTATTTAAAGCGGCTTCTATAGCATTATCTAAAGCAATAACTATCTTTTCAACAAAAACATTATATCTTCTAGGCTTTAACTCTGTAAAAATATCATAATTTATAGAATTAGATAACTTAACATTCAAATTATTTAAATTTGGATATAATTTTTGATATATAATGCCATCTAAACCATATGGTATAACTTTTAAGCTTTTAGAAAAATCTAAATTTTTATTAAACTCCATAAGCAAATCTTCAATTAAAGCCATAGCCTTTTTATTAGATACAGACTTTATACTTAATAATTTAGCCATTAAATTATGTTTAAAAATTCTATTTTCATCTTCAATTTTTATATAAAACTCATTATTCTCTTTAAGTAACTTTAAATATTTATTATTTTCTTCCTCATTTATTTTAAACTTTATTAAAATAATTAACGTTACAACCATTATTATAATTAACAAAGATAATAAAAAACTCGTTGTTAAATTATCTAAATTTAAAAATACCAATGTTCCAATAAAAAATATAAAAATAATAAATAGTACCAATGATAATTCCGAATATTTTATAGAAATTAACTTTTTATAAAATAAAGATGTAAAATTTTTCAATTTTTTAGAATAGCCAATCAAAATCAAAAAGGCACAAACCAAAGCAGTTAAAACACTTTCCGAATAATAACTATATAAATTAAAATCAAATACATAATTAAATGAAGAAACAATTAGCATAGATAATAAATCAACCGCCATACCATATAGCCATATCATAATCGTATAATAAAGAACTTTTCTAAATGGCATAGGTTTCATCACATAAAACAAAAGAGGATAATAAACAAAGAATAAAATATTGCCCATAAATTCTTTTTTAAAATATTGAGCATAACCAATACATAAAACACCTAAAATAAAAAATATTAAAGCCTTTACATTTATTTTCCTTGGTAAATCTACCAACTTATGGAATAAATAAGCAACACCAAAAGTTGAAACAATCGATGTTGCTAAAACTAAAAGTATAATCATTTATCTAATTCACCTCTAAATTTCTTAGAAAGCATATATACTTTCTCTCCATTATCTAAAACAAAGTATCCATCTTTGTAATTCTTTTCTTGTATCCTATCTTTATTCACAATACAAGACCTATGACATTGCACAAATCTTTCGTCTAATAAGTCTAAAATATCTTTAATATTTAAAGCCACAATATACTTGTTACTTTCGGTTACAATTACTAATTTTCTTTCTTCTGTATCTCGATAAATATATAAAATACTCCGATAATAAACACTTAATTCGACATTATTAGCTTTGTATATAAACATCTTATTATCAAAGTTTCTCTTAAGTATTTCCTTAATATCTCTTTTAAGCCTTTTATCAAAATCATGAAATTTTTCGATAAAATCAAAAACTTCATAGATACTTCGATGAACAGATTCAAACATTTTATCATGATTAGTTATAAAAATAATTTCACTTTCAAAATCTACATCACGTATTAATTTCGCTACATTTATCCCACTAACTTTATTGCCTAATTCAATATCTAAAATATATATTTTTCTTACATCAGTATTTTTAATCTCATCTTTCAAAGCCGCATTTACTTTTGTAAAAGATTTAATTTCATATTCATTAGACATTATATCTTTAATTATTTCTTCTGTATGTATAATTTCTTTTTCATCATCATCGACAATGACAAACCTTACCATAAAAAAATCACTCCATACCTCTCAATTGTTTACTCATAGTAATTATATTATAAATTTTACCTAAAGTCAAAAAAAATATGATATTAAGCATCATATTTATTTACTTATAGTAAACTATCTGTAATAAATTTTTCTTTATTTTGCAAATAATATAAAGTTCTATTTGCGAGTTTAATCTCCGGTATTTCTTTATTAACTCCAAATAAAACTATATCTCCTTTAATATAAAAACTAAAATAATCAATAATTTTTGGTATATCTTTAAAGTAATCTAAATCTAAATAAATTCCCTTTTCTAAATTAAGAACCATATAAGTATTATTTATTTCCATAAAAGTTTTATCTTGTGTGAAAAAATCTTTTATATCTTTAAATATCACTTTTATAAACCCTAACTCTATAAAAATATTTTCCATAAAATATTTATCACTTACTTGAAAATAAGTATTATCAATTATTTCTATATTCATTCCTAAAAGCTTTCCTTTAATCTTTTCTTTTTTAAGTAAAGCTCCAAATTCATTTATAAATTCTTCTTTGTTTATAATATACCCTTTACTAACACTTTTAAATTTTTCTTTAATAACCCTTTTTTTATATATTAAATTAACTATATTATCAACCAAATAAATTATCATCTAATCACCTTTTAAAAAAACCTACAATGTAGGTTAATTAATAATTGTACTTAAATCCATATTATAAAACTCCTCTGGGTTAAGTAAAGTTCCATTACAATAAACTTCCATTAATAAGTTATATTTACTTTCACTTATTTTATTAGTGCTGGCTATACCCACAATTTCCCCTTGACTTAATACATCTCCAACTTTAACACTTGGGGTAATACTATAATAAACAGTTCTTAAATTATC
The DNA here is from genome assembly GCA_947628145.1 of uncultured Bacilli bacterium. Lineage (GTDB taxonomy): Bacteria > Bacillota_I > Bacilli_A > RF39 > UBA660 > Caccenecus. The sequence continues at coordinate 5,574 of CANQYU010000027.1, forward strand.
ATTGTGTTCAACCTCCACTACATTTCCTAAAATTTCGTCTTCTTTAACACTTATAACGGTTCCATCTAAAATTGTCATTACCTCAAATTCTTCATTAGAATTATATAGAACTCCCGTATTTTTCATATAAGTATTTTGAAAATTAATTAAAGAGTTTTGTTGTTCTTCCGGTGTTCCTTTAATATCATAAAATGTTTTGGCAATTTGAACTTTTTCACTTGTAAATGGTTTTATTATTCCTCGAGGTACCTCTTCATTAGTAAAATTATCTTGCGTATCTACGACTGTTTGAGTTTCCTCTTCTCCTAAAACATCTACCGAATATAGATAATTAGTATTTTTTTTCATAAAACTACTAACTAAACTAACCGCTCCAAATACGAGCATTAAAATAATTACATATAAAGTTGGTAATACATAACTTTTGAGTTTTCTTTGCTTCATTACTTATTCACCTTTCCTAATATTAAAGTGAACAAGTTTTTTTAATTTATACTATATTTTTTTACTTATATATTTTTATAATTTTTCTACTTGAGTATCTTTATAATAATGTTCTAATATTTCTTTATATGAATAACCAGCCTTAGCCATACCCTGTGCCCCATACTGACTCATTCCTACTCCATGCCCAAAACCTCTCGTAACAATACTTACTATATCATTATTAACACTAATCGTAAAATCCGTAGACTTTAAAGATAATTTATTAAAAATCTCTCTTCCCGTAAACTTTACTCCATTAATTGTTATTTCTCTAATATAGTTGTTATCGGCGCGTACTACTTTACTAATATTAATAGAACCACATTTAATATTTAATTTACTACAAAAACTTTCTCTAGTTAAATTATAAGTTGAAGAATAACATTGATAATCTTTATCCCAACTAGAATCTACACTTACTAAATAATTCCGCTCTTCATTAAAAACCGCCGCCGCGGAATCAGTAGAACCATTAGATATTGCAAAATAATAGGCAATAATAATATCATTATTATAAGTAATTACCTCGCCCGCGGTTGCTAACACAGCTTCTTTAATCTTATTATAATAATAAGAATAATTATCTCCCCACTTTTTTTGCATAGCTTCTTTAGTTAAATAGACTTGGTCATTAATGGTGGTACTAAGAACATAATTATTATTCTTAACCATTTTATACATCGCAAAAGTACGTGCCGCAACTGCTTGAGCTTTTAAAGCTTCGTCTTTAAATGAAGCTGGCATTTCCCCGGCGACTACCCCAATTACATAATCTTCTAAATCCATATAATAAGCATTAGATTTATCTTTATTATTGCTAATTAATACTTGCGTTGTCTCTTCTTCTTGCTCTTCTTCTGGTATTTCTAATTTGTAATTTTCTAGAGTTATTCCTGCCATCACTGGCTCTGGTGTTCTTTTAGTAACAAACGTTACCGGTATTAAAATCACTACTACTAACAATAATATTTTATTCATGTGGCCTCCTATATCTAATAATATGAAGAGCCACTAAAAAAAATTATATTCAAAAACTTAAAATATATTTTTTAAGAATCTTCTAATTTTTTCATTTAAAGTTCTTTTTTCTTGTAAAGAACCTTTTTTAGCTTTTAATAATTCTTTTTGTAACCATATAGGTAAATCATTTATAGCAAAATAAATACTTTCAATTATATATTCTTTACTATCTATCACATAATTTAAATATAAATCTTTCCAACTAGCTACTAAAAAATCATTACTATTTTCATCATAAGTATAAGTAATTAATTCTTGGTCATTTAATGTTTTTAAATATATTTTAAAACCCATCATATTTCCTTTTAAATAAAACTTTGAGCTAGTCGATTTAAGTTTTAATTCACTTAAATAAAAATCTTCATATTCCCTATATAAATCTCTAATTTTTAATATAGTATCATTTAAAAAAGGAAGAGGACTATCTATTATTTCATTAAAAGATATTTTAAAACTATATTTATCTTTACGGTCAAATTCTAATATAACGATATTATTTTTATAATTATAATCAATTTTTGAAACAAAATTATAACCAATATTTTTAAAAAAAAGTAAAATATCTATTTCTTCTTTAATTCTATTTTTAGCTTGTTTAAAACTTGTTTGGACTTTTTGATAAGCCTTTCCTATTTCATAACCCGTAACCTCACTAAGTTTAGGCATTCTAACATTTATAAATAATTTTTGTAAATATTTAATAAAACTATTTTCCCCGGAAACATATAAAGAGTTTTCTAACTCTTGTTCCCATACCTCTAAATTTAATTTCTCTTCTGTTTCCATGACTAAAGTTTTTTCTAAAGGTATATAATATATTTGTTCAAAAATAACTTTTTTATTAGCTTCTATAACCATTTTACAAACTTTATTAACATCTTTTATTTCAATATCATTAATAATTTCTATTTTATGTTTTTTATCTATTTTTGGTATTTCGTCTTCAATTAATATTATTCTATTTTTTAAATTATCATAACTTGTATCTATTACTTTTCTCATCAAAACATCACAAGTTATTAGTATAACAAAAATGGTTTTAAAAGTATATATTTTTCTTGTCAAATCTCTTTTAAATAGATATAATATTAAATAGAATAGAGGGTTAATATGAAACAAACTTTAAAAAAAATGTTCTTAACTAATAAAAGAGTTTTATTACGTTCCGACTTTAATGTTCCTATTGCTAGTGGTAATGTTTTAGACGAAACTAAAATTATTGCGAGTCTAGAAACTATTAAATATTTATTAGCACAAAATTGTAAAATAATTATTTTAAGTCATTTAGGTCGGGTTAAAACTGAAGAAGATAAAAATTTATATACTCTAGCCCCAGTCAAAAAAGTATTAGAAAAACATCTAAATAAAGAAATAAAATTTGCGACCGATATTTTATCCCCTGAAACTAAAAATATGGCTTTAAATTTAGCCCCCCAAGAAATTCTTCTTTTAGAAAATACTCGGTTTTTAGATGTCCCTAATAAATTAGAAAGCACCTTAAACCCTAGTGTTGCCGAGGCTCTTGCTTCTTTAGGAGAGGTCTTTGTTTTAGACGCTTTTGCTTCTTGCCACCGGGCTCATACATCCGTGGTTGGGATAGCTAAATATTTACCTAATTGTATCGGTTTTCTAGTCGAAAAAGAATTAAAAATGCTAAATGAAACCGTTTTAAAACCCGAACACCCTTTTACAGTCATTATGGGTGGGGCTAAAGTCGACGATAAATTAAATATTATTAAAAGCTTAATACCTAAATGTGACCATTTACTCGTAAGTGGTGGTATAGCTAATTCTTTTCTTACCGCATTAAATTTAAATGTTGGGGCTTCTCTTAAAACGGAAAACTTAAATATTATTAATGAACTAAAAGAGTTAATGTTAGAAAATAAAACTAAATTTGCTTTTCCCCTAGATGCTATTGTGGAAACCACTTTTAATAATAATGCCCCCACCATTAAAGCGACCAATAAAATTGAAGCCAATGATATAATTAAAGATATTGGTCCAAAAACTATTAATAAATATCAACAAATAATTAATGAAAGTGCAACTATTTTTCTAAATGGGACCATGGGTATATATGAAGAAAAACCTTTTAAAAATGGGACTACAGAAATATTTAATGCTTTAAAAAATAGTAATGCTTCCGTCGTTATTGGGGGAGGCGATACTATTTCCGCTTTAAATAATTTAGACTTTAAAGATGTTTTTAAAAATGTTTCTAGTGGAGGTGGGGCTACCTTAGAATACATTGCTAATGGTCATCTCCCTGGCATAGACGCTATAAATGAGGAAGAGAATATTGAAATACTTGATTTGTAATTTAAAAGCTCATAAAACTTATGAAGAAATGCTTTTATATAAAAACTATTTAACTAATCTAAATACTTACCCCATAGAATTAATATTAGCCCCCACCAGTATTTATTTAAGTTTATTTCAAAATACCGATTTTTCTTTATGTATTCAAAATCTCCCTTTAAATGCTAACTTAAATCTTACGGGAGATATATCTCTTAATCAATTATCTAGTCTTAAAGTAAAATATGTTTTAGTTGGCCACTATGAACGTAAAAAATATTATAATGAAACTTTAACAGATATAATAACTAAAATAAATTTAGCCTTAAAAGCCCATTTAAAAGTTATTTATTGTATTGGCGAAACTATCGAAGAATTAAATCGTCGCGTTACAGAACAAACTTTAGAAAAACAAATCGCTAATGTTTTAAATAATATCCCTATTACCGAGTTTAAAAACCTTATTATTGCTTATGAACCTACTTATTTAATTGGTACTAATACCCCTTGTGATTTAACTAAAATAAAGAACACCATTAACTTTATTAAAGGACTTATTTATAATTATTATCATACTAAAGTCGAGGTAGTATATGGTGGTAATCTTAATATAGATAATATCCAAGATTTTAATGCTTTAAAAGAATTAGATGGTTATATAATAGGTAATGCTTCTTTAAACCCTGCAAATATAGAAAAAATCCTAGAAATTATGACGAATAGAAACGAATAGTTTCTTTTTTTCGGGCTTTTTCGACATTGTTTTACAAATATTGACAAAACTTGTCAAAACATTTACTTGCTCCTCTCAGGTCTATATGCTACAATTAATTTGCGTGTAGTAAATAAGTAACTAAATGAAGGAGAAAAAAATGGAAAACACAGTTAGAGTTTTAGTCGTGGACAATAACGAAAAAGCCACCGCTAAAATCAAAGAACAATTTAGTAGTCACGCAGTAATCAAAGTAGTAAATACAATTTCAAATGGGGCCGAAGCTTTAGATTACATTATTAAAAATGAAAATGATTATGACCTTATTGTTATGGATTTAATCCTTCCAGAAATCGATGGATTAACCATTTTAGAAAAAATGAAACAAGAGGGCATAAAGAAAAAAATAATCATTACAACCAGTTTAAAAAAAGATTATACAATTAATATGACTAATAACTATAATGTTAACTATTATATGTTAAAACCTTATAGTATCTTAGCTTTAGAAACTAGAATATTAGATTTAACTAATAGAGAATTAATTAAATCAAAAGAATTAAATGAGAATGAAAAACAAGTTCATGTTGCTATATCTAAATTATTACATCAATTAGGTATTCCAAGTCATATAAAAGGCTATACCTATATTCGCGAAAGTGTCTTTTTATTCTATCAAAATAGTGATGCCTATAGTGGTATAACTAAAGAAATTTATCCAGAGGTTGCTCTAAGATATGCGACCACGGCTTCTCGGGTTGAAAGAGCTATCCGTCATGCCATTGAGGTTAGTTGGACGAGAGGCGATTATGAATTAATGGAAGAAATCTTTGGTAATAGTGTTGCTTATGACCGAGCTAAACCAACTAATTCCGAGTTTATTGCCACCATTGCTGATAGGCTTCGCTTTGACCGTAAATTATTACATGTTTAAGGCTTATAGCCTTTTTTATTTTAAATTGTTTTTTAAACTAATTTATGTTATTATTTAAAGGAAGGTGAACTTATGCGTAAAATCTTAACCGTAATTTTAGATGGATTTGGTTACCGAGAAGAAGAATATGGTAATGCTATTAAACTAGCTGCTCCCCAAAACTTTAATCGGTTGTGGGAATTATACCCTCATTCTACCCTTTATGCTTCCGAAGAATATGTTGGACTTAATCCTAAAGAATTTGGTAATAGTGAAATAGGCCATATGACTATTGGCGCTGGCCGGTTAATTAAACAACATGGTCCTCGTATTACTGATTTTTTAAAAAATTATACTGAAAATGAAACATTTAAAGATTTACTAGCTCAAGCTAAAATTAGAAGAGTTCATATCATGGGTTTATATAGTGATGGTAAAGTTCATTCTAATTTAGAACACTTTTTAAGTTTATATAATATTTTAAAAGAAAATAATGCTCGCGAAATCCATTTTCATTTAATTACGGATGGCCGAGATACTAAAGTAAATGCCGCGGTTAATTTTATTAAAGATTTAGAAGAAAAATTAAAAGACGACCCTAATTCTAATATTGCTACTTTATGTGGTAGATATTATGCCATGGATAGAGATACAAATTATGAAAGAACTAAAGTTTATTATGATTTAATTACTAAAGGTATAGGCATTCCCGCTAAAAGTGCCACCGATGGTATATTAAATTTATATAAAAAAGAACAAACTGACGAATTTATCTACCCTACTATTATTGACCCTAATGCGACTATAAAAAATGAAGATATCTTAATATGGCTTAATTTCCGTAGTGATAGAGCTAAACAAATATTAAGAGCTTTAACTAAAGAAGATTTTAACGAATTCCCAACTTATAAATTTCCTAATTTAAAAGCTTATTCTTTCTTCCCAGTTGATACTGATATCCCAACGATTAATATTTTAGACGATATAGAAATTAATAACTCTTTAGGTCGTTATTTAAGTTCTTTAGGTATTACTCAAGCTCGTATTGCCGAAACGGAAAAATATGCTCATGTTACTTATTTCTTTGATGGTATGTATAATGGTAAAATACCTCAATGTGAAAAAATATTAATTCCATCTCCTAAAGTTGAAACATATGATTTAGCCCCAGAAATGAGTGCGACCGAAATTACTAAAAAAACTATAACCGCGATGGAAAGAGATACCGATTTTATCTTTGTTAATTTTGCTAATCCCGATATGGTTGGTCATACTGGTAATTTAGAAGCCACCATGAAAGCTGTAACGACAGTTGATGTATGCTTAGGACGTTTATTTGAGGTTGCCAAAGATAACTTTTATACGATGTTTATTTTAGCTGACCATGGAAATGCGGATATTATGTTAGACGAATTTAATAACCCTGTTACAACCCATACCACCAGTAAAGTTCCATTTATTGTTACTGATAATAATATTAATCTAAAAAAAAGTGGCGACCTAACAAATGTCGCTCCTACAATTCTGGAATATATGGATATAGCTTTACCAGAAGAAATGGAAAATACCCCAAGCTTATTAATTGATTAGAACTCTCCTAGAGAGTTTTTTATTTTAAAATACTTTTCGGATAAGGCTTTCTCTCATCCGTTCTTCCCACTAAATAATCAATAGATGTATGATAATAATCTGCTAATATATTAATTTTTTCTAAAGGAATAATTCTTAACCCTAATTCATATTCACTATAATATTGTTGTGTAGTATTTAATATTTTAGCTATATCTTTTTGATATAAATCATGGTCTTCTCTTATTTCTCGTAAACGTTCAACTTTCATACTTTAAACACCTATAATTATTTTCTCATACATCATTTTTAATGTCTTGACATACACAAAAAATAATGTATAATTTAATTATATACATCATATATAATGTAAAGAATAAGGAGCCAAGAATGAGAATAGAAAAATTAGAATTAAATAATAATAAACTTAAATATATAGTTATAGGTGTAATAATAACTTTATTATTAGTAATATTAATAAATTATTTAACTACTAGAGCAAACTACCGGAATACTGAAAGTATAGAATTAGCTAAAGGTACTATAAATTATAGTTTAGTAGATTTAGAAATAGTAAGTATAACAATAGATGGTTCTCCAAGTGATATTATGCCTAGGGATGGATATGTATTAAAAGATACCAGCTATTGTACCGAAAAAGTAGGAGATGCAGATACACCAAGTAATACAATAGAATTATCATATGAAAATGAGGTATTAAATATAACACCCTATACCACAAAAGGAACAAAATGCTACTTAGATTTTTATAAACCCACTCCAGAAGATATGCTTGCTAAGTTAAATGAAGCAAAAACTAAAACTGGCGAAGAAAAATTTACTACAGCCACAAGTGGAACAGGCTTTAATGGAACAGACTCAAGTGGCGTAATAAAAGTAACCGGAGTAGATACGGGAGATAACAAAAATACATTATATGAAGCTCCAGATAATGATGGAACAAGTTATTTCTTTAGAGGACAAGCAAATAATAACTGGGTGCAATTTGCCGGAAAAACTTGGCGAATTATTCGAATAAATGGTGACGGAACATTAAGATTAATATACCAATGCGGAAGCATAGGATGCAAAAATACAACAGGGGATAATACCCAATTAACAACTTTAGCATATAAAACGTCTCCATATAATGATAATACATATGTAGGATATTATAACTTAGGAAAAGCCAGTAGTACTTATGACGAAGCTCATAATGGAACAACTCCAAGTGATATAGCAGAATATTTGAATACCTGGTATGGAAGCAATTTAGCAACATATGACAAATATATAGACCAAGATGCCGGCTTTTGCAATGATAGACAAAAAGTAACTGATGTATCTTCAAGTTATAAGGGAACAGGAGCAGGAACATCGGCAACAAGTTATGCGGCTTGGGGAAGAGTAGAAAAAGGTGGTTCTACACGTTCAGCACTACTACCAACATTAAAATGTGGAGTAAGTGCAACCACAGCAACAGAACAAGAAACAAGTGTAGAGGTAGACGATGCGGCTTATGAAAGAGATTTATTCACTAAGACTGGAGCTAGTAAAGGAAATAACTTGTTAGAATATCCAATAGGATTAATAACAATGGACGAGGTACTATTAGCAGGAGGCTTTTATGCAAAAGCAAATGATAGCTACTACTTATATACAAGCCGACAATACTGGACCATGTCTCCGTTTCTCTTGTTCACTGATGGTACTGCTAGCGTATTCTATGTGGAGTATGTTGGTAGTCTTAACCTCACCGGCGTGAGCTTCGCTCGTTGTGTGCGTCCAGTAATAAATCTGAAAGCTAGTACAACATTCTCAGGAGGAAATGGTTCAATAGATAC
>CANQYU010000028.1 GCA_947628145.1 uncultured Bacilli bacterium
TGGCTCGTTGGTGAAATGGTTAACACATTACCCTCTCAAGGTAACATTCATGGGTTCAAATCCCATACGAGTCACCAAATTAACTATTTCTTCCTTCAAGGGAAGTTTTTTTAATTTAAAAAGATATTCTCTCTATCGGGATAATTCTTCTTGAGGTTCAAATAATTTTTTAAACTCTTCTCGATGTTCTCTTATCGCCTCAAAATCTTCCCTTTGATAAAGAGTTATTAAATATTTCAATTCCCAATCATTATCAGCCAGATTTTTTAAAGCTAAATTTACTTTGTCAATTAGTGATTCTAATTCTATTTTTTCTTGATAAGTTTCATAGTTTTTTAATCTTTCTTTTAAATAGAAATTTAAATTTTTTAATTTACTAATATCATTTGTAGTAATAATTATATCCACAATAATTTCTAAAGCCTCTTTACTTGCAACATCTGTATAATTAATTAAAATACTATAATATTCTAAATCTTTTAAAGCTTTAATCATTTTACCTATAGAAACCCCCGGTACTCCTTTCATAAATTCTAAAATATGATAATTTTCTTTAGTAGCTATAATAGCATCTGTTAATTTATCAATCGGAGCATTTGCTATATCTAAAGCAAATTTATAAATATAGTAAGCATTATTGCTTTCGATTATCGCATCAGCTAATTGAGCAACCGGAGCATTCTTTATATTTAAAGCAAAACCATAAATAGATTCCAAATCTTTAGTCGCTATTAAAGCCTCGGCTAATTGAGCAACAGGTTCACTTTCAACAAACTTAGCAAAAAAATAAATATATTTACCATTATTCGTCGTCATTATTGCGGTTTTTAATTTTTCAATTGAAGCCCCTTTTACATCTTTAGCAAATTCATAAATATACTCGCCATCCTTTGTGGCTATTATAGCATCAGTCAATTTTTGTATAGGTGCTCCTTTTATATCTTTAGCAAATAAATATATATAGTAAGCATTATTACTTTCTATAATCGCATCTGCTAGTTTTTGAATAGGTGCTCCCTTTACATCTCTAGCAAACTTATAAATATACTTGGCATCTTTTGTGGCAATAAATGTATTTATTAATTTTTCAATTGGGGCATTTGGAACATTACTTGCAAATAAATACATATATACTACATTTCCTGTTTCAACTATTGCCTCAATTAATTTATTAATAGGCGCATTTTTAACATTTGCCGCAAAGCTACAAATATAGTCCATATCTTTAGTATCTATTAATGCCGTGGTCAGTCTTTCAACTGGTACTCCTTTTATATCTCTCGCAAACATATAAATATATTGCGCATTTTTAGTTTCTATTATGGCATCTGTTAACTTTTCAATTGGCGCATTTTCAACATACTTGGCAAAATTATAAATATAGTGAGCATCTTTACTTTTAATTAATTTTTCAACTGCATAATCTAAGTTTATAATTTCATTCTTAATTAATTCATTTAATAACTCCCAATTGTTTTTCTTCATTATATTTTCTAGATTTGTCATAAATAAGCCTCATTTCTTAAAAGCTATTATAAATTATTAATATTTTTTTGTAAATAGATAATTCTCTCTATCGGGATAATTCTTCTTGAGGTTCAAATAATTTTTTAAACTCTTCTCGATGTTCTCTTATCGCCTCAAAATCTTTTCTTTGATAAAGAGTTATTAAATATTTTAATTTTAAATCATTATCGGCAAGATTTTTTAAAGCTGTATCTATTTTAGTAATTAATGTTCTAGTTGCTAATTTTGCCCCTACATTCTTTTTATATAATCGCTTATTTAAGCAGTACTTTAAAAGTTCTAATAAATTAGTATCATTGGTGGTAATAATTATATCAACAATAATTTCTAAAGCATCTATATTGGCTATATTAGCATATTCAATTAAATAATTATAACTTTTTAAATCTTTTAAAGCTTTAATTAATTTTCCCAAAGGAGCTTCTGGTACATCTATCATAAATTCTAAAATATAACGACGATTTTTAGTTTCTATAATGGCATCTGTTAATTTATCAATCGGAGCATATTTTATATTTAAAGCATATTCATAAATATATTCAGCATTGTTTGTAGCAATTAATGCGTTGGCGAGTCTTACCATTGGTGCTCCGTTTACATCTCTCGCAAACATATAAATATATTTAGCGTCTTTAGTATCTATAATTGCTTCAATTAACTTATTAACTGGGGCATTTCCCACACATTTAGCAAATAGATAAATATATTCAGCATTTTGGGCCGTTATTATAGCGTCGGCTAATTTTTGAATAGGAGCATTTTTTACACATCTTGCAAACTCATAAATATATGCTAGACATTCTGTATCTATTAAGGCCGTGGCCAGTCTTTCAACTGGTACTCCTTTTATATCTCTCGCAAACATATAAATATACCCTGCATCTTTAGTTGCTATAATCGCCTCAATTAACTTATTAACTGGGGCATTTTCAATATTTAAAGCAAATTCATAAATAGAGCGAGCATTTTCACTTTTAATTATTTCTTCTGCGACATAATCTAAATCTATAATCTCATTTTTAATTAATTCATTTAATAAATCCCAATTTTTACTCTTTATTATATTTTCTAAATTTGTCATAAAAGCCTCTTTCTTAAAAGATGTTTAGTTATAATATTTTAAATTAATTTAAATATTTTTCTTTAAATATTTCTAATCTTTTTAGCATTCTATCTTTACCTAATATTTTCATAATATCATAAAGATTTGGAGTCATATTTTTAGTAGTTAAAACTACCCGCATTACCGTCGTAAAATCTGCGACATTACCTTTATAATTTAGAGGATTTTCTTTATATTCTTTCATATCGGAAGCATAACCCATTTTTTCAGCCAAAGTTTTAATTTGATTAAACCATTCGTCTTGAGAAGCACTACTATTATAATAATTATTTAAGTATTCTTCCATAATATTTATAATTTCTTCTTTATCGGTAATTTTCATTAATTCATAATTAGGTTCTTCTGGCCATTCTTCGTCATACATATACCAAGATTTAGGGAAAATACTACTATAATTTTCATAATCTTTTCGTGGTTTTTTAATTTCTCTTTCGATATTTAAAAATAAAATTGTTTCTTCTTTATATTTTTCTAATAAACTAGCAATATCTTTATTATATTTTAAAGCCCAATTTAAATATTCTTGGTATAAATCACCCGCGGACATTTTAGAAATATAATTTTTACTAATATTATCAAGTTTATCTAAATCAAATAATGCCCCACTTGTACTCATTTTTTTAGGACTAAAAGGAAATTCATAAAAAGGAGTCTCGGGATTATTAGTTCGCCATTCTTCATAATTAGAGTTAGCAATTGTTAAAACTGCATCAATTACAGCTGGTACAGGATAACCCTTTTCTTCATAATAAAACATTAAGGCTTCTGGGTCTTTTCTTTTACTAATTTTTCTAATTGTTCCATTTTCTTCGTCTTTCTTTAAAATTAAAGATGTATGAATATATTTCGGCATTTTATAACCAAAAGCTTTAAATAATTCATAATGAAGCGGAATACTACTCATCCATTCATTTCCCCTCACCACGTGAGTTGTTCGCATTAAATGGTCATCCACTACATGAGCGAAATGATAAGTAGGTAGTAAATTTTCACTTTTCATAATGGGAACATCTATATCATTTTCGGGAAATTCAATTTTACCCTGAGTTAAATCTTCAAACACAAACTTACGATTAAAATCGCCCTCGGACCTAAATCTAATTACATATTTTTCGCCATTTTGAATTTTTTTAGCTAATTCTTCATTAGATGTATAACGATATTTAGCATATCTTCCATATATTCCTATTCTTTTTTTTCTTTTAGCTTGTTCTTCTCTTATTTCTTCTAATTCTTCTGGCGTTAAAAAACAAGGATAAGCTCTGCCAATTTCAATTAAATATTTAATAAAAGTATGATAAATTTCTATTCTTTCACTTTGAATATATGGCCCATAATTACCCACGATTTTTCCTTGTTTCTCATATTCATCCGGACTAATTTGGTAATAATTTAAAATATGATAGATAAAATCAACTGCCCCATCCACACTCCGAGCTTGGTCAGTATCTTCATTTCTTAAAAAGAAAACTCCTCCACTAGCTTTAGCTAAACAATAATTAATAACGGCACTCATCATATTGCCAATATGCATAAACCCAGTTGGGGATGGTGCAAATCTCACAACTTTTGCCCCCTCTTTTAAATTTCTTTCCGGATACATTTTTTCATAATCAAAAATAGTTTTAGTAATATTAGGAAATATTAAATCAGCTAATTCTTTATTAGTCATAATTTTGGCCTTCTTTCTTCTAATATTTTACTTTAAATAAGAAAAAAAGTAAAGGTTTTGCCTTTACAATCTTATAAGCTTCTTGTCGCGTTTTCTCTTATACCTATAAAATAAGCACATTGATAAGCCGCTTCTACACAAAAATTAATATCACTTATATAATCAATTAAATCTGTTCTAGGTTCTTCTTGAACTTTTTGATAAGCAGCATTTAAAATATATAAACATATTTCTTCTTGATTAGTACCCATAAATTTCATTATTTCGTCATATTTAGCTATATTTTGAATATTAGCTGTTTTATTTAATAAAGTACTAATTATACATTTATTTGCAAGTGGCATACAAAAACCTCCTAAAATTAATTATAACACGTTTTTTTAAAATTACTATAAACTTTTATTATTCTTTAAAAATTCTCTTAATACTTTCGTTAATGCTCTTTTTTCAATTCGTGATACATAGCTTCTTGATATATTAAGTTTTTTAGCAATTTCTTTTTGGGTTTGTTCTTCTTCATTTAAAAGTCCATATCTTTTAATTAATATTTCTTTTTCGCGAGGCGATAAAACTTGAAAATAATCTTTTAATAAAAGCGTATTTTCTTTCAAATGAAGCATATCTGCAAAATCTTCGGAATCGTCTTTTATTATTTCTAGTAAACTTACCTCATTTCCATCTTTATCATAACCAATTGCATCATTTAAACTAATTGTATTATTATTTTTTTTATTACTCCGAAAATGCATAAGAATTTCATTTTCAATACAACGAGCCGCATAAGTAGTTATTTTCGTAGCTTTACTTTTTTTATAAGAATCTATTCCTTTAATTAAACCAATAGTACCTATACTAATTAAATCGTCCGTATCCGAAGAGCCTTGAGCAAACTTTTTAACAATATGAGCGACTAAACGTAAATTATGTTCAATTAATTTCGAACGAGCTTCTTTGCTTCCCTTTAACATAAGAGCAATGGTTTCTTCTTCCTCTTCTGGACTTAAAGGTTCAGGAAAAACTTGATTAGAATAACTACCAGTAAAAAAAAGCATTTCCTTTACTAAGTTTAATAAATATAAAAACATTTCTTCACTCCCTATTAAATTATATTTTTAAAGAAAAAGAAAAAAACTATTTTCCCAAAAAAAAGAAGCTTATTTTAAGCTCCTTAATTTTTACGTAAGTATTTTTTAGTTCCTAAACTTATAACTGCTAAGCTACCAAGACCTAAACCAATTGTAGTCATAATAGCATCAAATGTTTTAGGTGACTCAGAAACAGTTTCGTCTTCTAATATAGCGATTAAATACATACCATCATAAGTTACTGTATCTAAATCTAATTTATTATTATAACCATCCGTAAAACCTATAATATTTGAATATTTAGTTTTTAAATCGTCTAATATATCTTGTAAAGTAGTTGTAGTACCAATTTTATAATTATCAATTTTTTCGTCTTTAATTTCAATTGTTACACTCCGGTCACTACTGCTGCTTCCTGAAGAATTTCTGACAAATGATGCACTTACAGTTATGGCATTATTTGGCATTCTAAAGCTATTATTTTTAACAGTTGGATTTCCAGTAATAGAAATCTTAGCTAAATGATAACCATCTTTAGGTATAGCTTCTATTTCCACTAAATCACCAAATAAAACATTACTGCCAGTTGGAATATTGCTTGCATCATCTTTGTATTTTAACGTTAAAGTTCCATTACTTGGAGTTTCAATCGTTACTTGATGTTCTTCAGGAGTAACTGTTGAACTAGATTCACTACTTATAGTCATAGCATCCTTATCTTCTGGAACCTCAAATGTTACATCATCTAATGTAAAATTCTCAACCTTAGATGCTCCATTATTATATTCTAAAATTGCAGAATTATCATCACTATGTAAAGTTGAATCCTGAATTGTTAATTTAATTTGACCAGCATAACTAGTATTTGACTCAATTTGAATAGCAGCTCCTGTACCAATATAACCATTTCCTAAAGGTTGCCCATCAGCTCCAACACCAGTTGCTGTTACTGTGGCAGTATTTAAAGTCAATTCTCCAGACTTAATAACAATACCAGTATCGCCTTTAACACTACCATTAGAAATAGTTGTTATTGCATAACCAGCTTGATAAATACCAGCTCCGCCACCAGGTGCATCGTCATATTTTGACTCTAATGTTCCATTAATTGTAATTTTCGGAGAATTTGATGTACCTGATGCATTTTTTATATCGCCATGAATAGTTAAAGCTGCACTATCTGCTGTACCTTTTTTAGTATTTAATAATTTTCCGTCAATTGTTAATTCTGTTCCATAATTAGCATAAGTATGAGTACTTATAACTACTGGATTAATACCCTCAATTGTTACTCCAGTATCAATTTTGACTTTAGTATATCCAGTTGTACCAGGAGTACTTTCTTCTCCATAAATATAAATGGTACCATCATTAGAACCAGTATTATTATTTACTATTTTTCCAGTACCAGTAATTGTTACATCACCTTTTTCAATATTTAAAGTTCTCGCTCCTGTACCAGTTATTGTATATGTTTGTAAATCTAACGTAAGTTGTTTTGTTTGATCACTCATTGTAATATCAACTGGAGACGGAAGCGTAAAACTTTGCAATACTTTAATAGTTCCTCCAGATGTTTTTAAGGCTTCTACTGCTTCGGATAAATCATCATAGCAAGTACTACCATTATCAGTAGTTACAATAGGATTTCCTGAACTACAATCAACTGGACTTGCAGTTGCATATACATTCTTTCCAAAACTAAAAGCTAAAATACTTACTACCAATAACCCCATAATTCTTTTAAGATTAGTTAACATATAAATCTCCTTCCTAATATAAGTCTAACATACCCCCCCCCCCACGCTGTCAACCGAATATTTTTCCTAGACAAAAAATTTACGCCAAAAAAAATAATGAATCTTAATTCATTACTCTTTTAAACATTCTTTCTAAATCATATATACTAAACTTAATAATTGTAGGTCTTCCATGAGGACAATTATAAGGATTATCACACACTACTAATTCTTTTAATAATTCTTCTTGTTCTTCTCTAGTTATATTATAATTAGCTTTAATGCTCATTTTACAAGCTAAAGTAATAGCAATTTTTTCATTAAACTTAACGGGGTCAAAATTATCTAAACCACCCAAAATTAAATCTACAATTTTTCTAATGCTTTCTTCTTCGTGCCCCTCTAATAACCATGTAGGGTGTTCTTTAACTACAAAAGTATTAACTCCAAATTCCGAAAAAGTAAAACCGAGCTCAGAAAGAAGAGGTATTTTTTCTTTAAGTTTAAGAAAATCACTTGTACTTAATTCAAGCGTGATGGGAATAAGTAAACTTGTTTTTGCTAATGTTTTAGCTTTTAAAGCTCTCATATATTTTTCATAATTAATTCGTTCTTGAGCAGCGTGTTGGTCAATTAAATATATCCCCTCTTCATTTTCTGCAATCACATAAGTACCAAGAGCTAAACCCACCGGATATAAAACTAAAGATTTCATTTCTGGATTAGCAATAATTTCATTATTAGTTTTTAATTCTAAAGAAGAATTTGGTTCTTTAGAAGCTAAATCAATTTTAAAATCTAATTCTGTTTGAACTTTAGCTGGTTCTTCTTTGGTCATATTATTTACAATATCAGCTATAACTTTATCTTTAATAATATTTACACTTTCTTCTTTTAAAGCATTAGGAATTAACAAATTATTATAAAGACAATTTTTAATCGTATCATAAATTAAATTATATAGAACATCTATTTTACTTATTTTTATATCTTGTTTAGTCGGATGAATATTAACATCTACTAAAGTTGGGTCAGTATTAATTTTAATAACTACGACCGGATATTTACCCTCAGGTTTATAAGTATAATAAGCATCATTTATAGCTCGATTTATTTCCACATTCCGAATAACTCGGTCATTTACAAAAGTAGAAATATCATTTCGATTACTCCTTAAAATTTCCGGTTTACATATATAACCATAAATATCAAAATCATTATTACTAGCTTTAAACTCTAACATTTTATTAGAAACATTTAAACCATATATTTCATGAATAGTTTTAAGTAAATTTCCACTACCACTTGTTTTTAAAAGTACTTTTTCATTATTAGTTAAAGTAAACTTAATATCCGGATGTGCTAAACTTAATTTTTCAATTAAACTTAAAGAATTATACATTTCGGTATTTTCGGCTTTTAAAAATTTTAAACGAGCTGGTGTATTATAAAAAAGGTTAGTTACAGTTATATCTGTTCCTCTTCGTAAATCACTAGCTTTTTCTTCTAAAACCTCGCCCCCTTTTAAATGAATATAAGTTGATGTTTTGCCATCACTTGTTTTTAATTCTACCTCGGCGACACTAGCAATCGATGGTAAGGCTTCACCTCGAAAACCCATGGTATTTACAAAAAATAAATCGTCATCATGAATTATTTTACTAGTCGCATGCCGAGCAAAAGCAAGACGAGCGTCATTTTTATCCATCCCGACTCCATCGTCTACTACATTAATAGCTTCTAATCCCCCTTTAATTAAATTTATTTTAATATTAGTCGCCTGGGCATCTATACTATTTTCCACTAATTCTTTCACAATACTAGAACATTTTTCGACAACTTCTCCCGCGGAAATTTTATTAGCAAGAGCTTCACTCATAATATGAATTTTACTCATTTTAAACCTCACTTATATCTAATCTAATCTCTAAATTATCTAAATTACTATAAACTAAACATGGTTCTTTAATATTTATAAAACCTATTCCTGGTAATACTAAAGAATGATTTTTTAAAACTTTAAACACATTACCATCATAAGTTTTAAATTCTTTAGTAACTATTGGTTCATTTAAATATAAAGTTATTTTATTAGGTTCTAAAAAAGTAAAATAATTATTAAATATCTTAATAGTTAGGGGTTTAGTAATATTATAAGTAAGGGGTTTTATTTCTTTAGTAATTATTGTATTATTTAATGTTTTATAAGTAAATCCTGGTGTATCATATAAATAAATATCATTTATTTTAAACTTAATAAAGTCTAAAGTAGTATTAGCCATATTAGAAACTAAAACCTCTTTAGATATATGATTATCTTTTAAAATATTATTTATAAAAGTTGATTTACCCGCATTAGTTATCCCCATAATATAACAAGTATTATAACCTAAACTTTTAGTAAATTTAAAAATATTAACATTTAAATAATTAGTAATTCCACTTTCTAAAAATATTTCACTAGTAATATTATATACTTTTTTTAACCATAATTTTATTTTTGAAAATTTAATATCTTTTCTTAAAATATCACATTTACTAATAATTAGAGCTTTAGGTAAATTTATTTCTTGAAAATAATTAATTGTTTCCTTATTAATATTTAAATAATCAATAAGAAAGAATACTACCCCTTTTCTTTTATTTATTCTTTTAAGGAGTTCCTTATTATCTATTATATTTTCATTCTTTTTTTCTCCATAATTTTTTAAACGAAAGCATCTTTTACAATAGGTATTATTTAAATCGGGAGTATAACCCAAACTAGTTTCCGATGTATTTTGAAGAGTTAACCCACATCCTAAACATTTTTTATTCATAAAATTTTCCTTTAATTAAAATATTTTTTCGTTTTAAATTATGATAAACAAATTTTTCCAAAAAACGATTAATTTTCGTTCCAAATTTTTCATATTCCCCAATAGGACTAATTAATATTGAGGTAATACCAACCCGATTAGCTCCCCAAATATCGGTTAAAAGTTGGTCACCAATCGCGGCCATTTCATGTTCTTTAAATTTATATATTTGCATTATTTTTAAATATTTTTTCTTAGATGGTTTACGAGCTGAAGCCGCTACATCAACATTTAAACCCTCTTTAAAAGGAATTAATCGTTTACGATTACTATTAGAAACAATTATAACTTTAAAATAATCTTCTAAATAAAGAAATAATTCTTTTAATTTTTGCGGTGGTAAATCAGTTTTTACTGGGACTAAAGTATTATCTAAATCAAATAATAAACATTTAATACCCATTCTTTTTAACCGCATATAATCAATATCATAAATATTCTTTTGATATATATCGGGAATAAAATTTTCCATAATAAAAACTCCTTATTAAAATTATAGCAAATAAAAAAAGAAATTAAAACTATTTAAGTTTATTTCTTTAAATCTTATAACCTAATTTTTCTAAAGCATAAATTGTAAATGGGGATAAATTTTCTCTTTTTAACTCTTCAATAGGATACCACTTAGCTCCTAAAGAATCTAAACCATCCGCGTCTTCTTTTAATTCATATTCATGCGGAATAACTTTATATAAAATTCCTATATGATGTAAATCTTCATAAACCCCTGGTTCCATTTCCCATTTAACATTAGTCGCCGTCGCATCAATTAATTCAAAACTTTGAACATGAATACCGGCTTCTTCTAAAATTTCTCTTTTCAAAGTTTCTTCCGGTAATTCTTTATGTTCCATGCCTCCTCCAGGTAAGTCTAATTTACCTTTATAACCACCATTAGCTTTCTTTACTAAAGCTATTTGCCCATCATGAATAATAACCCCATATGCGCCTATTCTGTTCTTAACAATTATTTCCATAAATATTTCCTTTCCCACTTATTTTAACATAATTACCTCATTAAAACTATATTAATTACCCAACAAAAAAGACTTTGTAATAATTTTAAAAACAAGTTCTAAAATATCAAAGTCATTTGTTTTAGTAAAATACTATGGATTAATCTTGTAACCTAATTCTTTTCTATTAAGCCTTAGCCGAATATATAAGTTCTAAAAGGTTATTGGACGCACACCACGAGTGTTGTTCACGTTGTCGTTGTTGAGGTTGCCACTAGTATTCACATTGAACACGTTAGCATTACCGCTAGTGTTAAAGTTATACGGAGACAATTGCAACTTAATAGATTAACCCCATAACAAGTATATCATATAATAATAAGTTAAGGAACTAATAAATTATAAAGTATATTAATATTATTTAAAAACAAAAAAGACTTTGTTCTAATTTTAAAAACGAGTTTTAAAATATCAAAGTCATTTATTTTAAGAATAAATCTTAAGGATTAATCTTGTATCCTAATTCTACTATATTGAGCCTTAACCAAATATATGAGTTTTAAAAGGATATTGGACGCACACCATTAGTGTCGTTCACGTTGTTGGTGCTGAGGTTGCCACTAGTATTCACATAGAACACGTTAGCCCCACCGTTATAGTTATACGGAGACAAATTATTCGACGTATTAAATTAACCCTTTTATATTATAACACAAATAATTATTTTAAAGCATTTAAAACATTACTAATAATATCAATATTATCTATAGCATCACTAATTTTATCAGTCGTACGCAAATGATATTTATTTTTCATATCTTCTTTATAAGCTTTAATACTTTCTGGATTTCGATTTAATTCTTTATACCAATAAGAATTATATTTAAATAATTCCCACATTTTGGGATTCTTTTTTAATTCCATAAGAGTTTGTAAATACATATTTAATCCTCAAAAAATTTATTAATTGGCCGAGGATTAATTGGTCCTTTAGGAGTTGCACTTACTTTACCGGTAGTTAACTCTTGAACTAAACCTAAAGCTTTTTGCGCTGTATTTATGTGTTTTTGGACACTATCCATATCAATATTTTTAACAATTTCCCCTATTCCTAAACTAGTTTTAGATGGACTTGCTTCTTTAAAATAATTACTCCAAGCTCGTTCATCTTCGCCATATATATCATATATTTCATAAAGTTTTTGCCAAGATGTATTACCATTTCTAATATTATTTACTAGTTCTGGATGCTCTTTAGCAAATATTTTAAATTCTTCTTTTTTATCCATATTTGTCACCTATAAAAATATATGTTAATAAAAAGAATTTAATTATATATTTTAATTAATAATGTTAATCCCCGACTACATATGGGTCGTCAACTGTTCCTTTTCCTGTAAAATTAACAGAAGCTTTCAGATTTATTACTGGGCGCACGCCAAAAGCACTGTTCACGCCGCCGTTGTTAAGGGCGCCATTATTATGCACACAGAACACGAGAGTACCACCGCCATAGTTAAACGGAGACATGGTCCAATAGTAATTACCTGTATATAACCAGTAACCATAATTACTTTGTCCTGCAAAACCTCCAGCATATATTACCTCGTCACTTGTTATTAATCCTACTGGTATTCCTGCTATTTCTTCTGTGATTAAATCTCTTTCTTTATTCTTGCATTCAAATGTTGGTTTTTGTTCTTCTCCTATACTTGCTAAAGCTTCTGAACTTGTATTTTTTGTTACTCTATCAAACGGCGCATACCACGTTAGATTAGTTCCATATCCTAAATTATTATATTTTGTATTTCCATGGTTAACTGTTGACTTTTCTCTATCATTACAAAAGCCTGTTTCTCCATCTATTAAACTTTTATCAATGACGGCATTTGTATACCATGTTTTTAATGCCGTTAATATTGTACTATCATGTTCATTTTTATGAGCATTATTATATTTATCTGTATCATTATTTCCACTTGGATTTAAATCTCCATACCTAAATCCTACATAAGCATTATTGTCTCGCGAAGAATTATATGCACTTGTTCCGGTTTGTGAGTTTCCACTTAGTACCCATCTTCCATTATTGCTTCCATTCACACTTGTATCGGTTGGCTGATTTTGACTACCTATTTCTCCAGAATATATCATTCTTACTGTTCCATTTTCATTTACTCTTATTATTCTCCACCAATAATTTCCGAATTTTACCCAATTATTGTCTACTGTTCCTCTATAATAATATGTTGTTCCCTCACTTGTTGTCGCAGAGTATACTCCACTATCTGCCATTGAACAATCTCCACTACTATGTTCAGCATTATTTGTTCCTTTTTCACATGCTAGACCGGTAAATTTATCTATTTCTTGTATGCTATTTACATCAATATTTAACTTTGTAAGCATTTCTTCAGCTGGTTTTAATTCTTCAAAATACAATACACATCCTGTCCCACTTTGAGTTAAATTTGATACTAATACTCCATGATTTTCATTATCCCATATTGGTGTTGCTTCATTGGAACACATACTTTGTTCATTTAATTGCCATTTACCTTCTGTTGGTATTTTATCTGCTTCTTCATATTCCCCTGTATCTTCATTTTTAATGTAGGCTGCCATGATTTCTATATCTGGTTCTGCATCACTTGCTTCTACTGTTACTACTCCATCAAATCCTAATCCTATATCTTCATTTTG
>CANQYU010000029.1 GCA_947628145.1 uncultured Bacilli bacterium
TGTGTATAACCAATAGCCATAATTCCCTTGCCCTGCAAACCCTCCAGCGTATATTACCTCATCACTTGTTATTAATCCTACTGGTATATCTAAAGCTCCATTTCCATTACTACTACCACTTGTTGTGAACAAATCTCTTGTTTTATTTTTACATTCAAATGTTGGTTTTTGTTCTCCTCCTATACTTGCATAATCACTCGAACTTGTTCTTTTTGCTACTCTATCAAATGGGGCATACCATGTTGCATTTGTTCCATATCCTAAATCATTATAGCTTGTATCTCCATGGGTAACTTTTGACTTTTCTCTATCATTGCAAAAGCCTGTTTCTCCATCTATTAAGTCTTTATTCATGACTGCACTAGTATACCATGTTTTTAATGCCTCTAATATTGTACTATCTGTTGTATTTTTATGAGCATTATTATATTTTTCTGTATCAGTATTTCCACTTGCATTTATATCTCCATAACTAAATCCTACATAGGCATTATTACCATAATTTGTATTAAAAGTACTTGTCCCTGTTTGAGAGTTATCTGTTGGTACCCATCTTCCATTATTGCTTCCATTCGTACTTATATTTGTTGGCTGGTCTCCTGCGTTATTTGTTCCAGAATATATCATTCTTACTGTTCCATTTTCATTTATTCGGATTATTCTCCACCAATAATTTCCAAATTTTACCCAGTTATTATTTACTGTTCCTCTATAATAATATGTTGTTCCCTCACTTGTTGTTGCCGAATATACTCCACTATCTGTCGTTGTACAGGAGCTACTATTATGAGTAGAATTATTTGTATTTGCATCACATGCTGTCCCAGTAAATTGAGATATTGTTCCTTTAGATAATTGTGATATTAATTCTTGTGCGGTTGGTTTAGGTTCAAAATACAAATAACACTTCGTTTCTTTACTTGTTAAGTTTGATACACTTAATGTTTTACTACTTATATCATAACTAAACATATCATATGTTTTATTGTCCTTATTATCCCCTACTATACAATAACTTTCATTACTTATTATTGTATAATTATCTGGAATTGTATTACTTTGTTTATATGTATTATCTTCTTGTTTTATATATATTCCTATTATATTATTACTTTCTTCTTTTACTTTTATTTCTTCTACATTTTTAAGTTCTTTTTTAGAACTTAAAGTTAGTATTATACTTAAAGTAAGTATTAATACTATAATACTACCTATTTTCTTATTCATATTATCTTCCTATTCTTTATCAAACATATTAAAATTTTCTAACTTATATTTAAATTATAATATTTGCTATACTCAAAGTCAAGAAAAAACTCAATATTAACGGCATAATATTTCTAATATGAAATAATAATGAGAGAATTACTCTAGGTGAACGCTATGTATAACACTAAGAGAATAAAAGAATTAAGAGAAAATAAAAATATCACGCAGCAGGAACTTGCTAATATTTTAGGTATAAGCCGTAGTACCTACTCTATGTGGGAAAGTTCTAATGATAGTTTTCCTATTAAAAGATTAATAGATTTCGGCAACTATTTTAATGTTTCAATTGACTATTTATTTAATTTTACCGATATTATGCAATATCCTAATTCCGCAAGTATTGATATTAAAAAAAGTGGCGAAAGACTTAAAAGCCTCCGAAAAGAACACAAACTAACTCAAGTAATGTTAGCTAAAGATTTAAATATTGCCCCAACTATGCTGGTAGAATATGAACATGGAAATTATATTATATCTTTAAATACCTTATATGCCATATGTAAAAAATTTAATATCTCCGCGGATTATTTATTAGGTAAAACTAATGAACCTAAATATTTAAAGTAATATTTACAAATTTATAAAAATATTATATACTTAATTTAGCAAGACACATTATAGTGCTTGCCACAATTGGGTTTGCACCACTTACTTATAAGGTAAATGGTGCTATTTTTTACGCTTTAAATTATCTAAAAATAATTAAAAGGATAATTATCACTAAAAGTATTAAGACTAAAAAATCTTTTTTACTCATATGACCACCTCACTTTTCAAAAAAATAAAGTGGCAAGCACCAAGACCCCCTAAGATGTCTCGCCCATTCAACATATCATAAAATTATATAGAGTGCAAAAACAGATTTTATTAAATTGGAGGCATTTTTATTAAAAAATGGCCATTTTTGATGCAGATTTAGTTAAATTGGCTAAGCAGATTTTATTAAATCTGTAATTTTTATATACTTTACACTTATTTACAAATAAAAAAATTCTCTTATTTTTTACATAACAGAATTTATTTACTTTTTTAATTTTTTAACCATACTCGGTTCTTTAGCAAGTTCATTATCAATTAACCGATAGAGCTCATTTACATCTAGGCCTTTAATATTTGGAGCCAAAGTTTTAATAAAAGCCGTATATTCTTTAATAAAATCAATATTTTTCATAAAATTTTTAAAGCCCTCTATATTAGATTTAATCGTTTCTTCCCAAAAAGAATTAGGGTCTCCTAAAGGGCCTATGGGATTAGCACTCATTTTTGATAATTCTATTTGAATATTTATTCCAAATCTCAGTCTAATATATTCATTAATATAATTATAAGGAGATTTTTCTTCTATAATATCATAACCATTTTTTTCTTTAAATAACCTAGCACTAATATAATTTTCAATTATTTTAGTTTCCCAATCAATATTATATAAACTAATCATTCCTAAATCTTGAACAGGTCTTTGATACATTTTTCCCATCACACTATGATAATTAAAGAAAGCCACAATTTCTTCTTTTGCTTCTAATTCAAGTAAAAAATTTAATAAATGTAAATTTTCTTTTTCAAAAGTAAAATTATTTAAATCTCTAGCTGGACAATTTATTGGCCCGGGTATATCGCTTCTAATATTGGTATAAACTGTATTTCCGTATTGAGGCTCTTTTTTATATTCTTCTATTTTATGATTAAAAGGGACATTTTGACTTAAATCTATTCCCTGACCATTACTACTCCAAGCGGCACATACTCCTAAAGGTAAATTATTTTCTTTAATGAGTTTTAAAACTTGCTCTTTTAATTTTAAATAATTTTTTAAAAATTCTTTTTCTGAAACTTGTTCATATAAAGTTTGATAGTCTTTTGGGCTTCTTAAAGTTTTAATGTCGCCCTCTATTTTAGCTTTATGATTATTAAGAGCATCTTGTTTATATATTTGCCAATATTTTCTAGCTAAAAGGATTTTTTCTTTGGCTGTTTTTCCTTGAGCTAAATACAAATTTTGCATACTAGTAGTAATTAAATAGCCCTCGGGATTTATTATAGGTATAAAATGAATGGTATATTCTTCGGGGTTAAATCCCCCATTTAAAGCTAGAGCTTCCATTAAATGTATAATAAAAATTGTTGTAATGATTTCCGCGCCATGATAAGAACCACATACAATTATATGTTTTTTACCAAAGCCCATAGTATAATGCTCTATTGGTAATAAATAATCTGTGAATCCCAAAGGTTTTTCTTTTATAACGGGAATTTTTCCTGATGGTGCCTTAACTAAACTCTCTAATCTTTTTTGAACATTTTCATAATCTAAATAATAAAACATTTCCCCTAACCCCCAAATACTAAGGTATAAAAAAAGGTTTATTAACTAAAACCCTAAAGTATAATTAATAACCAAAATCTTTTTAAATTAAATTTTAAGCTCTGGAAGAATATTTACCATCTTTAGTCGAAATAATAATTTTTTCGCCTTCACTAATAAATAATGGTACTTTTACTACATAACCAGTTTCAATTTTAGCATCTTTTTGAGCATTATTAGTTGTATTTCCTCTTACTGCTGGTTCAGTTTCCATAACTGTATATTCTACTTTTTCTGGTAAAGTAATACCTAGTATTTCTCCCTCAAAGTAATCAATTGTTATATCTAAACCCTCTTTTATAAATTTAACTTGCTCACCTAATATTTTTGTACTAATTTCTACTTGCTCATATGTCTCATTATTCATAAATACATAATTATCCCCGGCCGCATATAAAAATTGCATTGGTGTTCTATCTACATGAGCTTTAGTTATTTTAATATTAGTATTGTATGTATCTTCTGTAATTGAACCAGTTCTTAAATTTTTTAATTTCATTCTAACAAAAGCTGAACCTTTACCTGGTTTAACATGTTGAAATTCTACTATTTGATATAAATTATTATCAAGTATAATTGTCATTCCATTTTTAATATCATTAATATTTATATTCATCTTGCTCACTCCTTTCCTTTGTAAATATTCCTAGTCTTTTTCTTCTAGTTCTAAAATTTGGTTGTTTTACTACATCTTTTTTAGATGCACTTTTACTGCCCACTACCGCGATAATAGGTGAATTATAATTTGTTCTAATTAAACGATGTGTCCCCCTACGCATAAATTACTCCTTACTTCTTTTCTTTTACAATTTGATGTTTATGACAATTTTTACAATACTTCTTCACTTCTAAACGGTCTGGAGTATTTTTTTTACTTTTGCTTGTACATCTTAGTTCTTCACCACATACAGTGCATTTTAAAGTTACATAGCTTCTATTTTCATTTTTAGCCATAAAAGCACCTCCTTTATAAAAAGTCTAGATGTATTATAACAAAAAATTAAGAGCTTGAAAAGAGAAAATCGTTAATATTTCTCGCAATTAGCCTATTTATTTGCGCTCTCGTCTTATTTTTGCTTCTTAAATCACTCGTGTTGGGACTAATTACGACAATCGAATATTTGGGTTCATTATAAGGAGCATACATAATAAAGGTATTGCTAAGAACATAAGCATCTAAGCTTCCATTATAATCACTATCAATATATGACTCACTTGTTCCCGTTTTACCTGCGCCTAAAACTTGTGGGGCAGCATACCAATAACCTGTTCCACTTTTTACTACTTCCCGAAACCCCGCTTGAATTCTTTCTAAATATTTATCTTCTAAATTTACTTTGCTAAGTATTTCTTCTTTATTTTCTAATTTAATTTCTTCTTCATTTATAATATTATGCATAATTCTTAGTTTTAATCTGTTTCCTTTATTTGCCACTGTATTAATATATTGGAGCATTTGCATTGGAGTATATAAATCATATTGCCCTATTGCTAAATTTAAAAGTAAATCTGGCGCTATTTTGCTTCCTTTTAAACCAGTACTTTCATTTGGTAAATCGACTTGAGTTAAAGCTCCCAACCCAAAATCAGCTAAAGTATTTCGATATTTATTAAAATCATCCTCCGTAACTGGAGCTTTCATATTATAACTATAATTATAGCCAGCGACACGTAAAGCGACAATAAATTGATAATAATTAGAACTTAAAGCTAAAGCTCTTAAATCATTTAAAGTTCCTAATCTACTATAAGAACATTTCGCCGGATTATTATAAAGTTTTACACATCCATCTGTTATTTTACTACCAATATCAATAGCTTTATATTGATATCCTACCGCCATAGAAGCTCCTTTAACCGCACTCCCCACCGTATAAGCATTTTTAATAACATTTATACTCACATCTTGAAAACTAATTTCTTTTCCATTAGTTATTTTTCTTATCCCTGCAATCGCTTTAATCTTCCCCGTTAAAGGTTCACTAATTAAAGCATAAGACTCTTTATAATATTTAGTATTAGCCATATTTTGGGCATTAATTAATTGTTTTTTAATAATTTCTTCAACTTTTAATTGATAATCAATATCTATTTCTAATACGACATCATTACCTTTTTTAGCAGGTTCTATTAATACTAAATTATTATTTTCTAATTTATATAAAGCTTTCTTTCCTTTTAAATACTCCTCATAATACTCTTCTAACCCACTAATCCCAATTTTATCATTTAAACTATATCCTTTATTTAATAATTCTTCTTTTTCTTTAGGTAAACTATTACTAATTGTCCCTAAAATACTTTTTAAACTTTCTTGATAAGGATAATCTCTAACCCAACTTATTTCTCCAAATATTCCCGCTAAATTAGCTTCAATTATCCTAGCATAAACAGCTTCTTCTACATCACTTAATAATAATTTATTATCATAATAATAACCATCTTGCATTAAATAATAAAAATAAGAACTATATTTTTCTAACTCACTTAAACTATTAATGGCTTCCTCGGTAATCCGTTCTTTTTTTAATTTTTTTAAAGCTTCTTTACTTAATTTTCGTTCTTTATATAATTCTTGTTCTTCTTCGGTAATTAATTTAGCAACCTCATTAGGTCTTAGAAGCATATAATAATCTTTTAACTTACTTTCTTTATATTTATAATTATAGTCTGTAAGTATTACTAAATTTTTAGCTACATCTATTTCTTCTTGTAAAGTAATATTATTAGGTTTATGATAGACAATTGTATTTATTCCTTTATTATCTACTAAGACTCTCCCTTTTATATCTAATATTCTTCCTCTAGGTGCCGAATTACCAAGTACATATATATTATTAATTTTTTCGTATTTATCTATATAATAATCATGCTCTTTATATACTAAACTATATGTTTTTCCCATAAATAAACTAAATATAGCTATAATTATTCCTAAAATAAAATAAAACTTTTTTGGCATTTTCTTCACCCTTATTAGTATTCAAATTTTAAATAATTTCATACAATGTAATAGGTGATATTATATGTATAATTTAATAAAACGCGTAATGCTTAATTTAACTAAAGAAGATGTAAATAATTTTGCCTTATCTAAAAATGTTTATTTAACGGAAGAAGAATTAGATTTTACTTATAATTTTGTTAAAAAAAATTGGGAGCAAGTAATTAGTAATCCTAGTTTATTAAATTTAGAACGTTATAAAGAACATTTTAAACCTGATACTTTCGCTAAAATTGTTAAATTATTTAATGAGTATAGTTCTAAATATCAAGCATTTTTAAAATAGGCCCTAAAGCCTATTTTTTATAATATTCTCTTAACATTTGTTTTAAATTTGGTTCAAATTCGCCTTTTTTTAACATCTCAATTTCCAATTTATAGGGAGGATATATTCTTTCTTTTGAGTCATCACTTTCTCCCACATAAGGAGTTTCTAATATTTTCGGTATTTCTTCTAATCTTTTATTAGTCACAATTCGTTCGATATTTAAAAAACCAATTGTCCCAAATCCAATATTTTCGTGTCTATCTTTATGAGTATTAATTAAATTTTTACTATCATTTATATGAATACATTTTACATAATTTAAACCAATAAAATTATCTAACATATCTAAAAAATCGTCAAAACAAGCCATATTATAACCTGCATCATTTAAATGACAAGTATCTAAACATATTCCTATTTTTTCTTTTAAATTAACTTTATCTATAATGTATTCTATTTCTTCTAAAGAAGAACCTAATTCCGTCCCTTTCCCAGCCATAGTTTCTAATAATATCATAGTTTTAGTCTCGGGAGTAATTATTTTATTTAAAGCATCAACAATATTATTTAAAGCTTGTTCCCTTTCAATTCCTACACTTGAACCAGGATGTAAAACTAAATATTTAATTCCTAATTCTTCACATCGGTTCAATTCTTCTTTTAAAAAATTCTTGCTAAAATCATATTTTCGCTTATCTAAATTATTAGCTAAATTAATTATATATGGAGCATGACAAATAACTTTATTAATATCAATATTATTTTCTTTCATTAAATTATGAGCTTCTTTAGTTATTTCTGGCGATATTGCTTTTCTAATTGTATTTTGAGGAGCTCCCGTATAAAACATAAAAGTATTAGCTCCATAACTTAAAGCTTCTTTAACGCTTCCCACTAAACCATCTTTTCCATAAGAAACATGCGAACCTATAATCATTTCTACCACCTAATTTAATTATAAAAGACTTTTCTTTTTTTAACAAGTATTTTCCCAATGAAAAAGAGGAAAAGTTATTCCTCGTTATTACACACCGTTGAAGCTTCCTCGGACGAATCCTCGACATCTTTTTCGGTTACATCTGGAGCTTTTCCATTAATCATATTTTTTCCGTTTGATAACCATATTTTATATTCATATTTTCCATCGTCTGTTACTTTAATTAAAAAACTACCTGTATAACTATCGTCATTCTTATCTACTTTTCCTGAATCCATTAAATCTTTATATGAATAACATTTACTACCTGTTTCTCCATCTTCCGCATATAATTCATATATTTGTTTAATCATAACATTAGCTTCCGTGGCTAATACTTGTTTTTTAGCACTAGACATCATTGGAAGCACCGCATTTGTCGCAATAAGAACAACAACTGATAATATTACAATAACACTTAATAACTCTACTAATGTAAATCCTTTTTTATTTTTAAAAGACATTCCATTCACCTTCTAACTAAATTATATCAAAAATATTATTTAAGTCAATAAAAATAACGGCAAAAATTCCGTTATTTTATTTTTTTCATTATTTCTTCCTTAGTTAAACCTAAGCTTTCTAACTCTTTAAAAGCTTTATTAATTGTTTCTAAAGTATTTTCTATTTTATCATTTTTTGCTTTATCAATATTATCCGTTATAAAACATCCCTTGGTTGATTTAGAAATAATAATTCCTTTACTTTCTAATATATCATAAGCTTTCTTTACCGTATTAGGATTAATACTAAGCATACAAGCTAATTCTCTAATACTTGGTATTTGCTCATTAGGTTTTAATACCTCTAAAGTAACTAACCGTTCTACCTCTAAAACTATTTGTTCATATATTGGCATTCTAAGCCCATAATTTAGTTCAATTAACATTATTTTTCACCTGAATAATTTAAATACTCTTCTACTAAATTTTGGTAGTTACTATCATTTTCTAATTTTAATTTATATTCGTTAAATTCTTTTATAAAACTAGTTCGGTCCCCAATTAAAATTGAAAAATTATAACCCCCACCATAAACATAAATAATTAATTGGTCTTCAGTTAGTTTATTATTGTCATTTTCTAGATAATCAATAAAGCTATCCAAATTACTAATTAAAACATAATCTAAAACATATTTATCTAAGGCACTAAAGTTATCATAAATACTAAAATAAATATTTTGTTTAGTATCTTTTAAATTATTTACTGCTTGTTTACTTTTTAAATGTAATACATAATTATCTAACTCTTTATTTATTCCTTTAGCTATTTTTAATACTTGATAATCATGATTTTTATAATCATAAACCTTAATTAAAGCATCTTTTTCTTGATTTTCAAAATCTTTACTATTATATGTTTCTATAATTAAATTTTTTAATTTTTTATCTAATTTTAAATCGGAAACATAATCAAAATTTTCAATATCAAATTCTTTATTATAAGCTTCTATTTGTCTATTTTCTTCTTCTTTTAATAACTCATAAGTATCGTCAGATATTCTAAGATAAGTATTATATCTTTTATTATTTGCATACATATCCGCGCCAATAACATTAGCATTAGCTCGATTATCCCGAACAATTAAATTAATTAAATCTCGATTTTCTATTTTAATATCATAATTATTACTTTCATATACAAAATAATCTATGTCTTTAATATCTAATACTTGCGTATTACCAATTTTGTGTTCTAAAGTATATATTCCGATTAAAACTCCAAATACAACTAAAGAAATAAATGTTGATTGAAGAAACTTATATATTTCTTTTCTCGTTATAAAATCATAAATAATACTATAAATAACTATTCCCACTATACTTATAATAAAACCCGTTAAAGCTTCTTGATTAATAAGGATATAAGTTAAAAAACCAATTGGAACTAGCGTAATTCCCTTTACTACATAATGCATTAAATCATTTTTAAAGCTAATCTCATTATTCTCCATTTTTCTTTTTAAGAAAATAATATATCCTAAGCCTAAATAAACGATACTTAAAATAAACATTTTTGCTAAACTAACTGGTTCAAAACTAAGTTCTTCATTATTAAGAAACATAATAGGCGCTGTAAAATTGTTTTTAGGTATTTCATTAAAACTAAACGCATATTCCTTATTTTTTAATCTGTCTGAACACTCTTTAGAATCATAACAACTATAATCTTTTATTTCACATAAAGGACTATCACATTTAATATAGCTTTCCGTGTTATCACTTTTTAATACCATATTGCTTAAAGTTAGGAAAGGAAATAAACAAACAATAATAAGTATTAAAACAATGGAACTCATAAAATTACCAGCTATACTAATAGCTAAAATACTAATAGCAAAAACAAAAATATAAGCAACTGTAAAATATAAGAAATAATCTATAATTAATTTAAAAGGAATAACTAACATACTTGATAAATTAAATAACCCTAAAATTATTGAATTTACTAAAAATAATAATAGTATTAATAATATTCCTCCGACTACATTAGTAAAATAAAGCATTTTTCTACTTACCGGTTTTGATAAGACAAAATCTACATTTTTCTTTTTAAATAAAAATCCCATCAGTAATGTAGCAAGCCCTACAGGAATAATAAACATCCCTAAATAAGTAATTAAACTAATATCATTAAAACTAAATAACATTGGTTCTTTAATATCAATTAAGTTTAATCCTATGTTTATTGCATTAAGTAAAGGTATTATAATTAGTAAAAATAGTATTAACCCTCTTGATTTCTTTAAGTTTTCTTTAAAATATTTAAAATTAAATAATGTCATTAAATTCATATCCTAAAGCCTCCATTTGATATATAAATACTTCTTCTAAAGTAAGAGGTAAAAAATCTAAAATAATTGGTTTTAAACTTTCTAAAAACTCTTTACTTTTCCCCTTTTCATCATCAATAATTATTGTCGCAATACTACCTAATTTTTTATAAGAAAGTATTTTTAATCCTTTAAAAGTACTTTTATTAAAATCTTCTTTTAAAGATATTTGTACTTTAAACATATTAGTTTTTAAACTATCAATATCACTTTCAAATAAAATATTACCTTTATATAATAATCCTAAATTATCACAAATATCTTCTAGTTCTCTTAAATTATGACTAGTCATAATTATAGTTGTACCATTATTTTCCATAGAATTAGCTAATAAACTTTTAAAAAGCTTACGTATTACAGGGTCTAATCCATCAAATGTTTCGTCAAAAAACATATATTTAGCATTTGTCGCCAGTGCACATATTAAAGCACATTGTCTTTTCATTCCTTTAGAAAAAGAAGCTAATTTAGCATTAATATTTAGTTTTAATTTATTGGCTACATTTATTACATAGTTCATATCAAACTTGGGATATAAAGCTTCATAATAAATCGCCATATCCATTAAACTATAACTAGGATAAAAAAATAAATCATCCGGGACAAATACCATTTCTTCTTTTAATTTAATATTATCATAGACGGGTTTACCATCAATTAAAATAGTTCCACCATCAGCTTGATAAATACTATTAATTAAGCGAAGAAGCGTTGATTTACCAGCTCCATTAGCTCCGACTAAACCATAAATATGAGCATCATCAATTTTACAATTGAGTTTCTCTAAAACATATTTATTTTTTTCAAAACACTTGCTTAAATTTTTAATCTCAATCATATTTTACTCCTCTCAAACTCTGTACTATTTGAACTAGTACAACTAAAATATATCATACATTATTAATTTATGCAATATTAAAATATTATATTTACACAAAAATAATGGTTTTATTTATAGGATATTATAAAATACATAATTCGCCAATAAATATAGTTGTAATATTTTTTTATATGATATAATAAATATAGGTAAGCGTTAGGAATTCCAACCTAATGCCTGCTTATGCTTAAGCCGACATTAATTGAAAAGATTAATGTCTTTATTTTTATTCAAAGCAATATTACTATTGTTTGAACCCTCTTCATATAATCCCTCCATTCCATCCAAACCCCTCAAAGGAAGGTATTAAATAGTTGGAAAGAAAAATATAAATTGTTAGACATTAGTCCTAACGCTTAAATGTATCATAAACCCAAAGTTATTTTTAAATCAAGAAAATTCGTTCGACATAATTTGACACTAAAAAAGTGAAGAATGAACTTCACTCGATATGTTAGGCCTTGGTAAAGGGTTTGGCCTACTACTTGCCCATATATAATAAAGCAATATGAGCAAGTTTTTTTATTATTCAGTTATTACGACAAATGGATTATCTACTGTTCCATCTCCTGTAAATTTTGTAGTAGCCTTCAGATTTATTACTGGACGCACACCAGGAGTAGTGTTGTACACGTCGTTGTTGATGAGGTAGCCATTATCATACACACGAAACACGCAAGCATAACTACCGTTAAAGCCCGACGGAGACATGGTCCAGTAGTAGTTACCTGTGTATAACCAATAACCATAATTGTTCTGTCCTGCAAAGCCTCCTGC
>CANQYU010000030.1 GCA_947628145.1 uncultured Bacilli bacterium
TGCTTGTAAGGCAGATGCTCTAACCAACTGAGCTAAGCGCCCATCTCGTGACGTAATTAAATATATCATTAATAATTTAAGATGTCAATAATTTTTGTCACTTTTAAGCAAATATTTTTATTTTTTTGCATTAATAAATTCTTTTATAGTATTAATTATGGCATATTTACCATAATTATATGTTACTCCTCCCTGCTGATAAGCAATATAAGGAGCTCTTAAAGGGCCATCACAAGAAAGTTCAATACTAGAGCCTTGAGTAAAAGCTCCACTAGCCATAATAACATTATCGTCATATCCAGGCATAGGCGCGGGTATAGGTAAACTATTAGAATCAATTGGCGAGTATTTTTGAATATTTTGGACATACTTAATTAATTTTTCGGGGTCGTTAAAAATAATATTCTCGACAATATCAACTCTTTTAGCATTATATCTAGGTTCAACTTGAAAACCTAATTTTTCCATTAAATAACTAGTTAATACCGCAGTTTTTAAACTAGAAGCAACTACGGAGGGCGCAAAGTATAAACCTTGTAAAATACTTTTATTGGCTCCTAAAGAAGGGCCAACATCTATTCCCTCCCCGGGTAAATTTAATCTTTCCGCACATAAGTTAATAAGTTCTTCTTTGCCAACAATATATGCCCCATTAGAAGCAATAGAACCACCTAAATTTTTAATTAAAGAACCCACAATAATATCGGCCCCAATTTCTAAAGGCGATGTTTTTTCGACAAATTCACAATAGCAATTATCAACCATAATAATAACATCTTTAGATACTGTTCGGATTGCTTTAATTACTTCTTTAAGTGAAGATATAGAAATGCTTTGTCTTGTAGAATAACCTTTGCTTCTTTGAATTTCAATTAATTTTATTTTTGTTGTTTTAAGTTTATTTAGAATACTGGGAATATCAAATTCATTATTTATTAAGTCTATTTGTTCATAATTAATATTAAAACTTTTTAAAGAACTAGGGTTTTCTTTAATTCCAATTACTTCATGTAAAGTATCATATGGGAGGCCTGTTATAGATAACATAGTATCATTAGGTCTTAATAAAGCAAATAAAGCCGTGGATAAAGCATGCGAGCCACTTATAAATTGATTTCTTACTAAAGCTTTTTCGCCTTTTAAAACCTCAGCAAATACTCTTTCGATAGCTTCTCTACCTAAATCATTATAACCATATCCTGTGGTCATATTAAAATGAGCTTCATTTATATTTTGATTATGAAAAGCTTGAGCGACTAAAGTGCTAAAATAATACTCATTACTATCTATTTCCGCAAATATTTTAGAACATTTTTGCTCTGCTTCTTGAGCTAAAGCTTCAATATTCATCTTGTACCTCCATCAACACGAATTATACTATTATTAATATAGCTTGCTTCATTACTAGCTAAGAAAAAAACAACATTAGCAATTTCGTTAGGTTCACCAAATCTATTTAACATTATTTTTTGACATTTACTCTCTTTATATTCAGGAGTTAAGTTTTTATTCATATCCGTATTTAACCAACCTGGTGCAACACAATTAACTCGAATATTAGGAGCTAAATATTCAGCTAAATTATGAGTTAAAGAAATTAAACCGGCTTTCGAAGCATCATAATCTAAACTATAAGGATAATTAGTATCTATTCCATTGGTCGAAGATATATTAATAATTGTACTATCTTTGGGCATAATTAAAGAAGCATATTTAGCAAGTAAAAAAGGAGCAATTAAATTAGTATCTAAAATTTTTAAAAAATCATTTTTTGTTTTTATTTCAACAGGTGTATCGATAGCAATTCCGGCATTATTAATTAATATATCTAAACCTTGAGCTTCTTTTTTTATTTCATTTATTAAATTTATAATTTCGGTTTCATTAGTAAGATTACATTTTATTTTATGAGCTTGAGGATATAAGTTAACTAATTGAGAGGCTTGCTCTTCACTTTCATTATAATTAATATAAACTATATCGCCATTTTCTAAAAATTTTTTAGATATAGCTAAACCTAAACCTCGAGCTCCGCCAGTTACTAAAACTCTTCTAGGCATTATATCACCTCATTAAGTTGCTATTATACTCGCGGCTATTATTTAATGCAATATTTATTTTTTGATTATTTAAATAATAATCTAAATTGATGGCACCGCGGTCATCGGTTGGAAGATAACGAAAAACATTAGCTAAATAATTAAAATCACCATAATTGCCATTATGTTTTTCGGAATTATATTTAGTTATTAATTCACAAGCAGCTAAAGCATTTTCATCCCCTTTATAATCGTCTACCTCATAGCCAAAATAGTTACAGGCTGCCCTTAAAGATGGTTCCCCTTGATTATAAAGGTATAAACCAGTTATGAGACTATTTGTATTATCAATACATAATCTTAAATAAGCTAGTCCTGCCATAATATTGCCTTCAAAAGAATTTAAAGAATCTTCGGTAACAGTAAAGCTATCATAAGTTTGAGTAAAACCATTTTCATCATAAACTGGTACTTTAAAAGTTTGATTAACAAAATATTTATAAGTTATTTGATAAGGGTTTTTACAAACACCATCGGTAATTGATGGCCTTTCTTGAGATAGTTGAGCTAAACAAAGATTTGTTGGTAAACCCCAGCGATGGCAATAATATTCCATTAAATCGCCAAAATATTCTTTAGTGGTATCTAAGCGGCCATTTTCAGCTTCATTATTAAAACTATAATCTATTGTATAAGATAAATCCGAAGAAATATTTTCATTTATTGGTTCAGTTATAACAGGACTCGGATTATTATTTTCGGCAATTAAGTTATCAGGAATTTCTTCTTCAATAACAATATTAGGAGTTAATAAATCAGGTTCTTCGATAAAAGAAGAACTTACGGGATTTTTAGATGGCTCGGGTTTAGAATTATTTTTCACGCTAACACCAAAACCGGTTAAGAATAAAGTGCCAGCTAAGCCTAAGGAAACAAACATTGTTTTTAAATTACGGCTTTTAGTGCGATTAATTGTAGGAACATAACCATTATATTTTTCCGTTATTTGCTTTAAAGGCTCTTGCTCTAAGTTTTTAATATAAGCTAATATTTTAGAGGTTAAAGAATTTACTTGAGAATTAAAATCGGGAAATTTTAAAAATTCTTTAGATACAGTTATGGTCATGAAATTAGCAAATTCTACTTTAATGACATTATCTTTGACAGGAAGAATATTAGTTATCTCACTAGCTAATATTTGATTTAAAATATTTGTACTTTCTAAAGAAGAAAGAGCTCGATAAATAGGAATGGTCGTTCCCTCGACTGAATAATAAACTCTTTTAGCATTTTCAATTTCAAAATAATAATTAGGCATTTAACTCACCCATTTTTCTTTCTATTATTTTATCAAGCATATCATATTCGCCACTTGATAGATTATTGTCTATAATATAATTGTTATCAACTTTTTCATATGAAGAAGCTAGTAAATCATTATCAATCATATAAACTAAATAATCTTTACCATAAGAATAATCAAAATGGGTAAATATAATTTGAGCTTTATATTTATTACCATCAATATCTGTTAGTATTACTTCACTCATAGTATCACCATTATAATTATATAAAATTTCATTTATAAAGGCAATTAAAAAAGTAAATATTGCTACTTACTTTATCTAATTTTTACTTTATTTTTTTGTAACGATAAGTTTCATTGCGGTTTTATCTTCACCATTAATTATAACATCATTAAAGGCTGGGATTACAACTAAATTATCTCCACTAGGAGCTACAAAGCCACGAGCAATAGCAATTCCTTTAATAGCTTGATTTAAAGCACCCGCGCCTATTGTTTGAATTTCAACGCTTCCTTTTTCACGAAAGATATTCGCAATAGCCCCAGCAACTTTACTAGGATTAGACTTACTAGATACTTTTAATATTTCCATATATTTAATTTCCTCAACTTTCTAATTAAATATATGTTATTATTTATTTTTTTAGACTAAAGATTTTGTTCCCAATGAATAGTAGAGCCACATGGTAATATTAAATTAGAATTGGTCATAGGAATAGCAAGCTCAGCACTAGTAACATGGCCATTATATTTAGTTTTAATGTAAATATTTAGTAAATTTTCAATAACAATTTTACTTAAACCAGTTGTATAAGAATTGACAATATAAAGTAAAGGCTTGGCAGTTAATAATAAAGAGGTATCTTTAATTAATTCGGCTAAATCATTTTCAATATTCCAAACCTCATTTTTACTACCTCGGCCAAAAGATGGTGGGTCCATAATAATAATATCATATTTATTGCCTCGTCTTATTTCTCTTTTCACAAATTTGCGAACATCATCAACAATAAAATGAATTTCTTCATTTTCTAAATTATTTAATTTTACATTTTCTTTAGCCCAATCAACCATTCCACGTGAAGAATCGACATGAACAACTTTAGCATGCTCTTTTAAAGCCGCGATGGAAGCAGCCCCGGTATAGGCAAATAAATTTAATACTTTGATTTCTCTTCCCGCTTCAATTATAGTTTTTCTAATTAAATCCCAATTATAAGCTTGTTCAGGAAATAAACCGGTATGTTTAAAACCCATTAACTTTAAATTAAATTTTAAATCTTTATAGTTAATAACCCAAGAATTAGGTAAGCTTTTTTTAATAGTCCAAGCCCCTCCCCCAGTATTGCTTCTTTTATATAAAGCATGAGCTTCATTCCATAAATTAGTACTTTTTTCAGGCCAGATAATTTGAGGGTCTGGTCTTACTAATATGTATTTACCCCATTTTTCTAATTTTTCGCCATTAGCCATATCTAGTATTTGATATTCTGGAAAATCATTTATTAATTTCATTATTTATTCTCCATTAAATAACAAACTAAAGGGTCTAAACTATCTAAAAGACTATTAATTAAGAAATAAAAACCAATAATAAGAATTTGAACCTCTTTTTCATACATTAAATTTAAACATAAAATTAAGTTAATAGCAATAAAACTAAATAATATAAATAAACGTAATAACCACATTTTATTTTGTCTATCGTGATAAAAATCGGCTTTTTTAAGTTTTATTAAACTCATTACTCCTAACCATACAAGAAGAATTAAAACAATATTTTTAGTTGATAATTCTATAAAGAAAATTGAAACTAATGCGATTAAAGAGATAAAGCTAGTAAATAAATTTTCATAATCATGCTCTTTAAAAATAATAATAAAACTTGTTAGTTTAAATAAACTATAAAAACTAAAAATTATTCCTAACACTAATTTAATATTTGTTATTTTAAAACTAGGAAATAAAAGAATTACACAAGATAATATTAATAAAGATATATTAGTTACTAAATCAACTATTTGCTTTTTTTTCATAAAGTTACACCTCATATTCATTATAC
The DNA here is from genome assembly GCA_947628145.1 of uncultured Bacilli bacterium. Classification (GTDB taxonomy): domain Bacteria; phylum Bacillota_I; class Bacilli_A; order RF39; family UBA660; genus Caccenecus. The sequence goes on from CANQYU010000030.1 coordinate 5,408, forward strand.
CATTTTTTATGAGGTAAAAAAAGAGATAATAAGAACTAATTGTATTTTATAAAATATATGATATAATAAATATAGGTAAGCGTTAGGAGTTTCAGCCTAATGTCTACTTACGAATAAATGGACATTGATTGAAAAAAATTAATGTCTTTATTTTTATTCTTAGCAATATTACTATTGCTTGAACCTTGCTCATATATTCCTCCTCCCTATCTAAAACCCCCTAAAAAGAAGGTATTAAATAGTTGGAAAGGAATAATACAAATTAGGTAGACATTAGTCCTAACGCTTAAACGTATTCTATCATATAGTTCATATTTGTAAAGAAATATCGTTCGACACTTTTCGACATCAAAAAAAGTGAAGATTATTCTTCACTTAATATGTTAGGCCTTGGTAAAGGGTTTGGCCTACTTGCCCATATATGATTAAGCAATATGAGCAAGTTTTTTATTATTCAGTTACTACAACATATGGATTACCTACTGTTCCATTTCCACCTGGTTCTAATGTGATATTAGATTTTAGGTTTATTACTGGACGCACACCAATAGAAAGGTCCGTGTTACTACTACTATTACTAAGAGCCCCATTACTATTCGTAAAGAACACGCTAGCTTGAATAGTGCCATAACGCGGAGACATAGTCCAGTAATACTTGTTTGTATTTAGCCAATTACTTGTTACTGCATTACTATCGCCAGCTAGCATTCCTGCTAATGCTACTTCATCCGCAGTTATTAATGCCGCCGGTACCTCTAGTATTCCATTCCCTACTCCTTTATTTTCACTATAAGTAAATAAATCGTTGCTACTACAATTTAAACTTGGTGTTACACCTGTTAAGCCAGCCCAATTTGTATCTAATAATCTTCCCATAGCTCCATATGCTGTTGCTTGAGTTCCAGTGCCATCTCCTTCAAATCCACTTGGTTTAGCTGCTGTGGACAAACTCCTGTCATTGCAAAAGCCGGTGCTTCCACTTATATATTTTGTGTAATTTGTCATATTCCCATCGCCATTGTACCAATGTTTTACTGCTGTCGCTATTGTACTTGGATTTGTTATTAAACTTTTATGAGTTGTTATATAATCACTTTCAGGTGTTCCATAATAATATCCTACATAAGTATTATCGTCATATGGCTTTAATTTATAAGCGCTCGTTCCAATTTGCGTATTATCTCCTGTTGTATCCTGACAATCAGTGCTTCCGCATTGATAGATTAATCTTAATGTTCCATCACTATTAATTCTTATTATCCTCCATGTATGTCCAGCAAAGTTGAGCCAATTATCTTGTACATTTCCTCTAAATAAATAAGTTGTTCCATTTCCTTCAGGATATGAATATATTTTATTTTCTGATAATTCTTCACTTTTTCTCATGGGTGCTTCCAATTTTTCTATTGTATAATTTTTTCCACCGCTTTTAGTTCTTGCTTCATTTAATTTAGCAAGCATACTTTCTGGTGTTAACATTTCTTCAAAATATAACACGCAACTAGTTCCACTTTGGGTTAATTTATCTATGTAAAATCTTTGATTTATGTAATCCCATGCTGGTTTGGCTTCATTATTACATATGCTTTGTTCATTTAATTGCCAAATGCCATTGCTTGGCATTTTATTGGTTGGCTCAAATTTTCCTGTTTCTTTATCTTCTACATAAATTCCTATAATGTTTATATCTGGTTCAGCATCACTTTCCCCTATGGTTACCTCTCCACTAAATACTCCATTATTATCATAACTTTGGTCATTGGCTTCATTTGGATATTCGATTATGACATAATAGCTTACTTTCTCTCCCGTTGGACTCGCATTTATAAATTCGTCTTGCACTAATATTTCTTGAGTATTTGTTATTGTTCCCTCTCCTACTGGGGAACCTAATTTATCAATGTTACTTATTTCACATTCTTCATAGACCATTTGCCCACCAGCTACATTTTGACTTTTTCTATTACAATTTGATGTTACATCTTGTAATTCTGTTACTTTATATACGGTATATTTTAATTTTGTTTTTAAAGTATTAGTTATTTCTTTATATATTACATTATAGGAAACTAAAATATTATCTCCGGTTGCTTTTACATCTATTCTTGATACATCTTTATGGCCAGGAAGCATATCTTTTGCATTAAAATTTAATCTTCCCTCTATTTCTATAGTTGCCCCATTTATATTTGCAGTTGTTACTTTAGTTTTGGCTCCATCTCCTTGAAACAATGTTTTTCCTACAAAATATGCTAAACTTACCCCTATTCCTAATATTAATACACTTAGTAATACTATTATTTTTTTATTTTTTGTCATATATATTCCTACCTATTTCTATGATAATTTTATACTAACATAAAAATTTTTGTAAGTCAATAGACTACAAAAATATTTGTTTGTATTCTCATGCATTACATATATTTGTGAGCTATTAGTTTACAATTAAAGTGGTGTTAGTTATGGATAAAATTAAAATTGATTATGATATTTATGATACTATAAAGAAAAATATAAAAAAGTATCGCAAAGAAAAAGGTTTAACCTCTGCTGAGCTTGCAGAAATGATAGATTTATCTCATGAATTTGTAAGAGCAATTCAGAGCACAAAATCAAAAAGTAATTTTTCAGTAGATACTTTATATAGAATATCGATAGCTTTAGATGTTAGTTTAGATAAATTAGTACAAAAATAAACGAATGATTAAGCATTCGTTTTTAAATGGTTTATAAATTAAAAAAAGTAGTTAAACTACTTTTCAAATTGAGAATTATATATTTTAGCATAAAAACCATTTTTCTTTAATAATTCTTCGTGTTTTCCAACCTCAACAATATCGCCTTCGTTCATGACTAAAATTAAATCAGCATTTTTAATAGTAGATAAACGGTGAGCTATAATAAATGAGGTTCTTCCTTCCATTACTTTATCCATGGCTTGTTGAATTAATTCTTCGGTTCTAGTATCAACATTAGATGTAGCTTCGTCTAAAATTAATACTTTGGGATTAGCTAATATGGCTCGGGCAATAGTTAATAATTGTTTTTGGCCTCCACTAATATTACTTGTTTCTTCATTTAAAACCATATTATAGCCATCAGGTAAAGTATGAATAAAGTAATCAGCACTAGCTGTTTTAGCCGCGTCAATAACTTCATTATCAGAAGCATTTAAATTACCATACCGAAGATTATCTAAAATAGTTCCATTAAATAGCCAAGTGTCTTGTAAAACCATAGCAAAGACGCTTTCTAATTCACTACGTTTATAATCAGTAATATTCTTACCATCTAATAAAATTTCACCACTATTTAATTCATAAAAACGCATTAATAATTTAACAATAGTAGTTTTACCGGCACCAGTTGGACCAACAATAGCAATTTTTTCGCCTTTATTTATTTTAGCATTAAAATCTTTAATAATTATTTGATTTTCATTATAACCAAATCTAACATTTTTAAATTCAATATTACCAGCAACATTTTCGGTGGTTAAAGTACCTTGGTCAATTAATTCTTCTTCATTTAAGAAATTAAATACTCTTTCACTAGCAGCTAACATAGATTGAATTTGATTAGAGATTTGAGCTAATTGGGCAATGGGATTAGTAAATTGTTTAGAATATTGAATAAAGCTTTGAATATTACCAACAGTTATTTTACCTTTAATAGCTAAAAGAGAACCAACGATAGCAATAATAGCATAGTTTAAATTGCCCACAAAATTCATGATAGGATGCATTAAACCAGATAAAAATTGGGATTTAAAACCAGCATCTTGGAGTTTTTGATTATCTTCGTCAAATTTAGCGATGGTTTTTTCTTCCGCATTAAAAGCTTTAATAACTGTATAGCCACTTATTAATTCTTCAACCTCGGCATCTACTTCGGCTAAATATTTTTGTTGATTAACAAAGTGTTTTTGACTTTTAGATACTATTAAAAGAACAATAAAGGAAGCAAATGGTAAAACTAAAGCTGTGATTAAAGCAAGAGTTAAGTTAATTGAGACCATCATAATAAAAATTCCAATTAAAGTTACAATAGCACTAACTATTTGAGTTAAACTACCATTTAAACTTATTTGTAAAGTATCTATATCATTAGTGATAATAGATAAAATATCCCCGGTCGCTTCCCTATCATAAAATTTCATAGGTAATTTATTTAATTTATAAGAAACTTCTTTTCGTAATTCATAACTTACTTTTTGAGAGACACTAGTCATTATTAAGCTTTGAATATAACTAAATAAAGCACTTATTATATAAAGGATAGTTAAACTAATTAAAATATTTTTAATATTAATAAAGTTAATGGTTCCAACACCATTTATTTTAGCAATTATACCAGCATATATTTCGGTTGTAGCGTTTCCTAATATTTTAGGAGATATTATAGCAAAAATAGTACTGCCAATAGCAAATATAAAAGCAAAAATTATTAGTAATTTATATTGGGCAATACGCGCATATAATTTTTTGACGGTACCTTTAAAATCTTTTACTTTGTCAGTTGTTCGCATATTTCTTCTTGGCATTATAATTCCTCCTCCTTTAATTGAGAAAGAGCAATTTCTTTATATATTGGACAGTTTTTTAACAATTCTTTATGAGTTCCTGCCCCGACTATTTCTCCTTCATTTAAAACAATAATATTATCAGCGTTCATAATAGTACTTATTCTTTGAGCGACGATTAAAATTGTCGATTTACAAGCATGTTTATTTAAAGCAGCTCGTAAAGCAGCATCGGTTTTAAAGTCTAAAGCACTAAATGAATCATCAAATATATATATTTCAGGGTTTTTAGCAATGGCTCGAGCAATAGATAGTCTTTGTTTTTGACCACCACTTACATTTGTTCCCCCTTGTGATATTTCACTTTGATATTTTTTAGTTTTAGACATTATAAACTCTTCTGCTTGACTTATTTTAGCACATTCGACCATTTCTTTTTCACTTAAATTTTCATTACCAAATTTTAAGTTACTTTCAATAGTTCCAGAAAATAAAGTACCTTTTTGAGGAACATAACCTATTTTATCTCGAAGCTCTTTGACACTTGCTTCTTTTATATCGATTCCATCAACATAGATATTACCCTCCGTAGTATCGAAAAACCGTGGGATTAAATTTATTAAAGTGGATTTCCCCGAACCAGTCGAACCTATAAAAGCAGTCGTAGTTCCAGGAGTAGCTTTAAAACTAATATTTTTTAACATAGCTTCGTCCGCGTCCGGATATTTAAAACTTACATTTTTAAATTCAACTACACCCTTTTCTTGAGGATTAAAAGCTTTAGGGTTAAGAGGTTCTTTAATAGATATTTCTTTTTTTAATAATTCTTTTATTCTTTTTACTGATACTAAAGCTCGAGGTAACATAACTGATACCATGGAAATCATTAAGAAAGACATAATTATTTGCATAGTATAAGTAATAAAGGCTAAAAGCGTTCCTACTTGAAGAGTTCCTAAATCTATTTGTTTAGCCCCATACCAAACGATAAGAATACTAATAATATTCATAATAAGCATCATACTAGGCATCATAATACTCATTAAACGATTAATAAATAGATTAGTTCTAGTTAATTTTTGATTAGCTTCGTCAAAACGTTCTTCTTCGTGTTTCTCAGTATGAAATGTTCGAATAACTGGCATACCGGTAACAATTTCCCGAGAAACTAAATTCATTTTATCAATTAATTTTTGCATGCTTTTAAATTTGGGCATAGCGAAACTAAATAAAATACTAATAAGAATTAAAACGGCAATTAAAGCGACCGCAATTAACCAATTTAATGGATTATCACTTACTTTAATAAAGGCGCCAATACCCATAATAGGTGCAAAAACGACAGTTCTAAGTAACATAATGGTAAACATTTTAATTTGTTCTATATCATTAGTAGCTCTGGTAATTAAACTTGATGCTCCAAATTCTTTAAATTCAGCCGCGGAGAATGCCATTATTTTATTTACAACTTTATATCTTAAAAAATAACTTACACGGGCAGCTAATTTACTTGTTAAATAGCCAACGACAATAGCAACAAGCATCCCTAAAGCCGCAATACCTAACATGATTAAACCCTCATGAACAATATAATTTATTTGATAAGCATTGATATCAATTCCCACTATAGTATATATTTCTTTTACACTTAAATGTCCATATTCTTTTAACATTGCTTCGTCAACTTTGGCAAAAGATTTTAAAGCATTATTAATAACTAAATTAAAGTTAGCTTCATCTAAATTTAAAACTTTATCTATTAGCTTTTCATTAGGATTTAAGGTTATTTTTAAAGAATTTAATATTTGTTCATTATTAGTTTCTAACATCATAGTAAGTATTAAAGGTTTAGTAATAGCTTCTTCTAATAATTCTAATTCTTCCTTATTTAAAGACTTTAAAATATAAACATTTTGTTCTTTTAATATAGGATATTTTTCAACATATTTTTCGTAATCTTGAGTATTTAAATTATCTTTAACTATTAAATCATAACTAGCAAGGATACTTAAATTTTCATTACTTATTTTTAACAAATTATTATAAATATCTTCTGGAATAACTTCAGGGATACTACTAGTTATACCATTTGATTGAATACCATTATTAATAATATTAGATGTATAACTTGGTAATTCTAAATCACAAAAAGCTTGGATAACTAATAAGCTAATTATAATTATTGTTGGTAAAATAAATAATGATAAAAAACTTTTATTTTTCATTTTTTCCCTTGTATAATCAATCTTATAGAAATGAGTTAAATTTTTATAGATTGATTCCTTTCTATTTATATTTTTTGAATTAT